>DATCYH010000487.1:0-2476 GCA_036570405.1 Nocardioides sp. | reverse complement strand
GCGAGTCTACGTGGGCGTGGCCAATGCCGTCGGTGGGGCGGTCTCGCTCGCACGGAGCCACGGAAGCACGGCAACCAGGGCGATCACCCCTGTCGCCACGAAGGCCCATTCATATCCGGCCTGGTCCGCGATGACACCGATCAGGATCGGCCCGAGGATCGCTCCTGCGTCCTGGGCCATCTGGAAGGTGGCCAACACCTTGCCACCCGAGCGCTCCTGTCCGACGACGTCGGCCACGGCTGCCTGCTGGGCGGGGTTGAGCAGCCCAGCGCCGACCCCGGAGAAGGCCGAGAGGAGCAGCAGCCCAGCCAGTCCGGTGACCAGTCCGATGACGCCGAGACCGAGGGCGGTGACCACCAGTCCGGCCAACACCATCGGACGCCGGCCGACCTGGTCGGCCAGGCGACCGCTGAACTGCAGGGTGAGCGCCGTGCCGACTGCCGCACAGGCCAGGGCCACGCCGGCCACCCAGGTGTCGTCATGGATGGCGACTGCCAGCTGCGGCAGGACCGCGACCCTGACCCCGAAGTTGCACCAGCCGTTCGCGAACGCCGAGACCAGGCTCGCCCGGTAGGTGCTCGAGGCGAGGGCTTCGCGGAGCTGCATCGGCGGCTGGACGGCGGCGCCGGGATCGGGCCGCAACCGCGCTCCGGAGAGGCGTACGCCGACCACGCTCGCCGCGACCACCAGCGCGACCGCGTAGACCACGAACGGGACGCGTAGGCCGAAGCCGGCCAGTGCGCCACCGGCCAGTGGACCGACCATGCCACCGACCAGGAACGAGGAGGCATAGGCGGAGCTGACCCGACCGCGGATCCCCGGTGGTGCCAGCCGGACGATCAGCGCCATCGCGGAGACGGTGAACATCGTCGACCCGACGCCGCCGAGCCCCCGCACCAGGAGCAGCTGCCAGTAGGACTGGGCGAAGGCGGTCGCCAGCGAGGACGCGGCCACGATCAACAACCCGACGAGATAGACCGGGCGCTCACCCAGCTTGGCCACCAGCGCACCGCCGGCGGGCGCGAAGACCAGCCGGAAGAACGCGAACGCGGAGACCACGACCGATGCTCCGGCCACACCGACGTCGAAGCTGCGGGCATAGGCGGGGAGGACCGGCGCGACCAGCCCATAGCCGAGAGCGATCAGGAAGGCCGCCGCGACCAGGACCCAGATCTCGGAGGGGATCGGGATCCGCGCTCCGGGTGCCTTCTTCTGCCTCACGAACGCATCAGGTGATGCTGATCGGCACCACGAGGTCACCGACGATGAGCACCAGGCTCATCACCAGGAACGCCCCGGCCACCACATAGGCGATCGGCAGCAATCGGGCCACGTCCACATAGCCCGGGTCGGGCTTGCGGCGGAGCTTGGCGATCCCGCGGCGCAGGCCCTCCCACAGTGCGCCTGCGATGTGGCCACCGTCGAGCGGGAGGAGCGGGACGAAGTTGAACATCCCGATGAAGAAGTTGAAGCCGGCGATCAGCATGAGCAGCATCACCGCCTTCTCCTTGACCGGGAACTCCTCGTGAGCCGCGGTCTCACCCGCGATGCGACCACCGCCGACCAGGCTCATCGGGCCCTCGGGGTCACGCTTCTCCAGGCCGACGATGGCCTGTCCGACGTCCCACACCTTGGCGGGCAGGGTGGTCAGCGCCTTGGCGGTCTGCACCGTCATGGTGCCCATCTGGTCGAGGGTGTAGAGGACCCCACCGGTGGCGATGTAGGCGTTCGGCTCCACGCCGAGGAACCCCACGGCTGTGAGGCTCTGGTCGCTCAGCGACGTCGGCCGGTCGCTGACCACGGTCTCGGTCTCGAGATCGGTGCGCTTGCCGTCGCGGACCACGGTGATCACGGCGGCGTTGTCCGCGTTGGACCGGATCAGCTCGGAGAGCTTGTCCCAGTCGCCGTTGATCTCGGTGCCGTTGAAGGCGACGATCCGGTCGCCCTCCTCGAGCCCTGCGTCTGCTGCCGGGCTGGTCGGGTCGGCGGGCGTGCACTGGCGCCCCGACTCCTCGAACGGCACGACGCACGGCTGGACCCCGGCCACAACCGGTTCGGAGCGCTGGTCGCCGATGTTGCCGTATGTCGCGAAGAGTCCGGCGAAGATGAAGAAGGCGATCAGGATGTTCACCGTCGGTCCGGCGGCCATCACGATCACCTTCTTCCACCAGGCCATCCGATAGAAGAGACGGTCGTGGTCCTCTGGCTGGACCAGCTCCCACTCCGCGGCACGCGCGTCGCTGATCAGCTGGGTGAACATGCCCGTGTTGGACTGGCGGATCCGGATGCTCTGGTTGCCGTGCTCGTCGACGACGGTCTCCTCGACGGAGTCCTTCTCCGGGGGAAGCATCCCGACGATCTTGACGAAGCCGCCGAGCGGGATCGCCTTGATGCCATATTCGGTCTCACCGATCTTCTTCGACCAGACGGTGTTGCCGAAGCCGACGAAGAACTGCGTCACCTTGCCGCCGAACCG
>DATCYH010000486.1:0-1993 GCA_036570405.1 Nocardioides sp. | reverse complement strand
GGTCGACGGGGAAGTGGCGGGCGTGGGTCCCTGGTCCGAGCTGGCACCCCGGTGGGCGCACCTGGCTGGCTGACACCGATGCGGGGGACCGGCAGGCAGGCCGATAAACTCCCGTGCGTGGTCACCCCCTCCCGCACCAAGCGTCTCGTGGTGCTCGTCTCCGGCGCAGGCAACAACCTGCAGGCGCTGATCGACGCGTGCCAGGACCCGGCGTACGGCGCGAGCGTGGTTGCGGTGGGCGCCGATCGTGAGGGCATCGAGGGGTTGGCCCGCGCGGAGCGTGCCGGCATCCCCACCTTCGTGCGAGCGGTGCAGCAGTTCAGCTCCCGCGGCAAGTGGGACCGCTCGCTCGCCGAGACGGTGTCCCGCTTCGACCCCGACGTCGTCGTGCTGGCCGGCTTCATGAAGTTGGTCGGCGAGGACTTCCTCGAGGCCCACGGTGGTCGGGTCGTGAACACCCACCCCGCACTGTGCCCCGCGTTCCCCGGCACGTCCGGCCCGGCCGACGCCCTCGCCTACGGCGTGAAGGTCACCGGCGCCACCCTCTTCGTGGTCGACGGCGGAGTCGACACCGGGCCGATCATCGCCCAGGCAGTCGTCCCGGTCGAGGACGACGACGACGTGGCCAGCCTGCACGAACGAATCAAGGTCGCCGAGCGCACCATGCTCGTCGACAACGTGGGCCGGATGGCCCGCGAAGGAATCATCATCACCAACAGGAAGGTCCGGTTCGGATCATGAGTGCCGCCCCCGTGGACAGGATCGAGATCAAGCGGGCCCTGGTGTCCGTCTATGACAAGTCGGGACTGGAGGAACTGGTCCGGGGCCTGCACGCCGCGGGCGTCACCTTGGTCTCCACCGGTGGTTCGGCCCGGCTGATCTCCGACCTGGGCCTGCCCGTGGTCAAGGTCGAGGACCTGACCGGCTTCCCGGAGTGTCTCGACGGCCGCGTCAAGACCCTGCACCCCAAGGTGCACGCCGGCATCCTGGCCGACCGTCGCCTGGACTCCCACGTGCAGCAGCTGGCCGAGCTGGGGGTGGAGCCGTTCGACCTGGTCGTCTCCAACCTCTATCCGTTCACCCAGACCGTCCTCTCCGGGGCCACCCCGGACGAGTGTGTCGAGCAGATCGACATCGGCGGACCGTCGATGGTCCGCGCCGCGGCCAAGAACCACCCCTCGGTCGCCATCGTGACCTCCCCGGACGCCTACGGCGAGGTCCTCGCGGCGGTTGCTGCTGGTGGCTTCACCCTGGAGCAGCGCAAGAAGCTGGCTGCCGAGGCATTCGTGCACACCGCCACCTATGACGTCGCCGTCGCCTCCTGGATGGGCAGCGTCCTGACGGACACCTCCGACGGTTCCGGCTTCGCGCCCTGGATGGCGGCGACCTGGACCAAGTCCGACGTACTGCGCTATGGCGAGAACCCGCACCAGAAGGCGGCCGTCTACCGGATCGGCCGTCAGCCCGAGGGCGGCGTCGCCCAGGGTGTGCAACTGCACGGCAAGGAGATGTCCTACAACAACTTCATCGACGCCGACGCGGCCTACCGAGCCGCCTACGACCACGGCGCGAACCCCACCGTGGCGATCATCAAGCACGCCAACCCGTGCGGCATCGCGGTCGGCAAACCGGACGACAACATCGCGCTGGTGCACGCCAAGGCACACGCCTGCGACCCCGTCTCGGCCTACGGCGGCATCATCGCCACCAACCGGCCGGTGACCGCCGAGATGGCCGAGACGGTGAAGGACATCTTCACCGAGGTCATCGTGGCGCCGGGCTTCGACGGTGCCGCGCTCGACATCCTCACGGCCAAGAAGAACCTGCGTCTGCTGGTTGCCAACCCGCCCCTGCCCGGTGGGATCGAGTTCCGCCCGATCTCCGGCGGGCTCCTGGTCCAGGAGCGCGACGGGATCGACGCGGCAGGCGAGATCACCAACGAGGACGGCAGCACCTGGACCACTGGTGACGACGCGTCGCGGTGGCGCCTGGT
>DATCYH010000485.1:0-5569 GCA_036570405.1 Nocardioides sp. | reverse complement strand
AGACGTAGGCGAGGTCCGTGGACTCGTCGTCATAGCCGGTGACCGTCGTGGTGTCCCGGCCACAGGCGCGGCACCAGGGCTTGTAGGGGAACCTGGCCAGCAGGTCGTCGCCGGTCGGCTCGTCCTCGGTCGTCACCGAGTCCTCGAGCGCGGCTGCCTCCTGCTCGGACTCGGCCACCGGGGGAGCGGCCTTGGTGCGATAGCGGGCGAGCACCTTCTCGATCAGCTCGCGGTTGCGGATCGCGGTGAGGATCTGCTCGCGATAGGCGCCGGACTGGTACATCGCGGTCTGCGAGATCTCGTCCATCTCGACGCCCAGCTCCGCCAGCGCGGCCTGCAGCGGCTCCTTGAAGTGCGTGGACCAGGAGTCGTGGCACTCCCACGGGTCCGGGACCGCGGAGAGCGGGCGGCCGATGTGCTCGCTCCACGACTCGTCGACACCGGCCGGAACCTTGCGGAACCGGTCATAGTCGTCCCACGAGTGCAGATGACGTACGTCGAGCCCGCGGCCGCGCAACTCCTCGGCGACGAAGTGGACGGTCAGGAACTCGCGCAGGTTGCCGAGGTGGATAGGACCCGAGGGACTGGCGCCGGAGGCGACGGTGATCTTGGTGGCGGCTTCACCGGCATGGCGAATCGCGTCATCGGCGGCCCTGGTCACCCAGTCCGTGGGGGTCTGCTGCTGTCCTCGTGCCATGTGGCCACGCTATCGCGCGTGGCTGGTGTGTGATCTGAGTCTCTGGCAATCTCGGTGCATGGAGTCCCTTGCTCGTGGTGAGACCGACGTGCCCCTGCTCGAGGAGACCATCGGTGCCACCCTGGCCCGCACGGTCGCCGCCCATCCGGATCGCGAGGCACTGGTCGAGGTGGCCAGCGGATCACGCTGGACCTGGCGCGAGTTCGACGCGGACGTGGACCGACTGGCGAGGGCGCTGATGGCAGCAGGTGTCGACGTGGGCGACCGGGTCGGGATCTGGGCGCCGAACTGTGCGCAGTGGACCATGACCCAGTTCGCGGCGGCGCGGATCGGCGCGATCCTGGTCAACATCAACCCGGCCTATCGCACCCATGAGTTCGCCTATGCGATCAACCAGAGCGGCGTGTGCCTGCTGGTCTCGGCCGTCGAGCACAAGACGGCCGACTATCGGGCGATGGTCTCCGAGTCCGCCCCCGAGACCCCGACCCTGGCCCGCACAGTGTTCATCGGGACCGATGACTGGGAGGCGCTGCTGGCCCAGGCCGACCAGGTCAGTCAGGAGCAGCTGATCGAGCGGGCCGGCTCGCTGACCCCCGACGAAGCGATCAACATCCAGTACACCTCCGGCACCACCGGCCGGCCCAAGGGCGCCACGCTCAGCCACCGCAACATCCTCAACAACGGCTACTTCACCACCGAGCTGATCAACTTCACCCACGAGGACCGACTGGTCATCCCGGTGCCCTTCTACCACTGCTTCGGGATGGTGATGGCCAACCTCGGCTGCGTCAGTCATGGCGCGACGATGATCATCCCGTCCCCGGCCTTCGACCCGGCAGTGACGCTCGCAGCCATCGAGGACGAGAAGGCCAGTGCGGTCTATGGCGTGCCCACGATGTTCATCGCGATGCAGAACGACCCGAGCTTCGCCGAGCGCGACCTGTCCACCCTGCGCACCGGGATCATGGCCGGTTCGATCTGCCCGGTGGAGGTGATGAAGCGCTGCATCAGCGACATGCACATGGAGCAGGTGTCGATCGCCTACGGGATGACCGAGACCAGTCCGGTCTCCTGCCAGACCCGCGCCGACGACGACCTGGATCGTCGTACGGCCACCATCGGTCGGGTGCATCCGCACGTGGAGGTGAAGGTGGTCGATCCAGTCACCGGGGACACGGTGCCACGCGGCATGCCCGGCGAGCTGTGCACCCGGGGCTATTCGGTGATGCTCGGCTATTGGCAGGACCCGGAGAAGACGACCGAGGCGATCGACGTGGACGGCTGGATGCACACCGGTGACCTGGCCGAGATGCGCGAGGACGGCTATTGCAACATCGTCGGGCGGATCAAGGACATGGTGATCCGCGGCGGCGAGAACGTCTATCCCCGCGAGATTGAGGAGTTCCTCTACACCCACCCTGACATCGAGGACGTGCAGGTGATCGGGGTGCCGGACGAGAAGTACGGCGAGGAGCTCTGCGCCTGGGTTCGTCTGCGTCCCGGCGCCGTCCCGCTCGACGCCGCCGCGGTGCGCGCCTTCGCCACCGGCAAGCTGGCGCACTTCAAGATCCCGCGCTACGTGCTGGTGGTCGAGGAGTTCCCGATGACCGTGACCGGCAAGGTCCGCAAGGTGGAGATGCGCGAGGTCACCTCGCGCGAGCTCGGCCTGGCCTGATCCGGTTGTGGTTGTCAGCCGCCCGAAAACTGATGCCTTGGGCAGTGGCGTGTCAGAAACTGATGCCTTGGGTGCCCGGATCGGGCCTGCTGCCTCCCAAACGCATCAGTTGGTGCGAGGCTGCCGCCCAACGCATCAGTTGCAGCGGGGCCCTCCGATGGAGGCGCCGAGCAGTCAGCGGGTGAGTCGGTAGGCGCCGGGCTCGACGTGCCACGTCCGGCGGGTCTCCGGGCCGGAGATCTCTCCGTCGGCGCTGGCCCAGAACGGCTCGCCGGTGATCGTCACGGTGGTGCCGCGCACGCTCACGACGTCCTCGTGGTCCTCGTGCTCCCCACGGGAGAGCAGCGCCGCGAAGCTGAGCCGGGACAACTGCCCGACCGCGCGGGAGACCATCACGTCGATCTGGCCGTCGGTCGGATCGGCGTCCGGGTTGAGCGTGGTCCCACCCCCGACGTCGGAGGAATTGCCGACGGCGACCATCAGCACCCGGGAGTCGACGTCGTTGATGACCTCGCCGTCGACCTCGACCTTGAGCCGTACGACGTGCGGGCGCAGCGCAGCCATCGCGGCACCGATCGGGTAGCCGAGCTTGCCCAGTCCGATCGGGCCGATCCGCACCTTGCCCAGCACCGACTTCACACCGGCTCCGAGGCGACCGGCCTGGGCGGAGGCGCCCACGTGCACGTTGTTGACGACGATGTCGCCGAACTCGTCGACCAGCAGGTCGGTCGGGGTCGGGGTCCCGTGCAGGATGACCTTTGCGGCCTCGGCCGGGTCCATCGGGATGTCGTTCCCGCGGGCGAAGTCGTTGCCGGTGCCGAGCGGGATCAGGCCCAGCACCCGACCCTCGAGCTCGTGGCGACGGTGCAGGGCCGCGACGACTGCGTGGATGCTCCCGTCACCACCGGCCACGACGATGCGGCGTGACGCTGCGCGGTGCAGCACGCCGTCGAGCTCGCCCGGGTTGCTGGTGGCTGCACCTCGACGCTCGTCGATTCGCGCAGGACGTCGAGGGCCGCCTCGAGGCTTGCCTCGTCGGTGCTGCCTGCATCGGAGTTGGTGATGACCAGAAGTGGATCCACGATCCGCGACAGTACCCCCTTGTTTGGTAGCGTGTGGTTGCAAGAGCCCGATCAGCACTTGCGTCGCTGACGGGCTGTTGTCATGTTTCGGCTCCTGATGAGCCGTGACGGACGACCGAAGCCCCACATGGATCCCGGGGCCCGATCTGGATGGAGCGTGACCCATGCCCGCAATCGTTGTTCTCGGAGCCCAGTGGGGCGATGAAGGCAAGGGCAAGGCGACCGACCTGCTCGCCACCGGTGACACGGCGATCGACTTCGTGGTCCGCACCAGCGGCGGCCACAACGCCGGCCACACCATCGTGGTCAACGGCGAGAAGTTTGCCACCCACCTGCTGCCCAGCGGCATCCTGACGCCCGGCGCGAAGAGCGTGATCGCGAACGGCGTCGTGGTCTCCCCGGAGGCACTCTTCCGCGAGCTCGACGGCCTGATCGAGCGCGGTGTCGAGGGTGTCGAGGACCGGCTGGTGGTCAGCGCGAACGCCCACGTCATCGCGAGCTACCACACCACCATCGACAAGGTCACCGAACGCTTCCTCGGCAAGAACAACATCGGCACGACCGGGCGCGGCATCGGGCCGGCGTACGCCGACAAGGTGAACCGTCTCGGCATCCGCGTCGCCGACCTCTTCGACGAGAAGATCCTCACCGCGAAGATCGAGGGAGCCCTCGAGATCCGCAACCAGCTGCTCACCAAGGTCTACAACCGGCGCGCGGTCGAGGTGGAGGCGGTGCTCGAGGAGCTCCTGCAGTACGCCGACCGCTTGCGGCCGATGGTTGCCGACACGTCGCTGATGCTCAACCGGGCGCTCGACGAGGGCAAGACCGTCCTGTTCGAGGGCGCTCAGGCCACCATGCTCGACGTCGACAACGGCACCTACCCGTTCGTGACCAGCTCGAGCCCGGTCGCCGGCGGCGTCTGCACCGGTGCCGGGGTTGGCCCGACCCGCATCGACCGGGTGATCGGCGTGATCAAGGCCTACACCACCCGCGTCGGCTCGGGCCCGTTCCCGACCGAGCTGTTCGACGAGAACGGCACCCGCCTGCAGACCCTCGGCGGGGAGATCGGCGTCTCCACCGGACGCACCCGGCGCTGCGGTTGGTATGACTCGGTGATCGCGCGTTATGCGGCTCGCATCAACGGCCTGACCGAGTTCTTCCTGACCAAGCTCGACATCCTCGGCGACTGGGACGAGATCCCGGTCTGTGTCGCCTATGAGATCGACGGCAAGCGGGTCGACGAGATGCCGATGACGCAGACCGAGTTCCACCACGCCAAGCCGATCTTCGAGACCTTCGAGGGCTGGAGGTCCGACATCTCCGGCTGCCGCACCTTCGAGGAGCTGCCGACGCAGGCGCAGGCCTACGTCAAGGCGCTCGAGGAGCTCAGCGGTGCCCCCTTCTGGGGTGTCGGCGTGGGTCCGGGCCGCGAGCAGACGATCGTGGTCAACGGCTGAGCCGTGGTCCTCGGGTCGGTCTGAAGGTGCGGCCTACTCCTGCACGCTCTGCCTGGTGCCGACGTCGCCGGGGCTGAGCCCCTCGACGTCGACCCAGGAGGTGGGCACGGCGAAGCGCTCGCCCTGGGAGATCCAGACATAGATCGCAGCGGTGACTGCATCGGGCCCGTCCGTCGCTCCGAACAACGCATAGAGCACGGCGACATCGTCCTTGCCGTCCCCGTTGAAGTCACCCACGGAGGCCCCGCGCACCCCGGGATACTTGAAGCTCAGCTGGTCGTCGCGGTTGCCCGGGTTCTGTCCCCAGGCCTTCGCGGCGCCCCACCCCGTGTCGCTTGCCCTCAGCACCCGCATGACCGGCCCGTCGGTTTCGCCCGGAGCGAAGGCGAGCTCGTCCTGGCCGTCCCCGTCGAAGTCACCGGATCGGGCCAGGCCGACGCCGGCGTCGGCGACCTTGCGCGGCTTCCCGACCACCCGGAAAGTCGCCGCGTCGGAGATGAGCAGCTGCACGGTCGAGTCGGTCTTGGTGCCCTTCTTCGACTCGTCCCAGTCGCCTCGGGTCACGCGGGCCAGGTCGTCGCGCCCGTCTCCGTCATAGTCGCCGACGATGAAGTTGTCGCCGCCCGACCCGGACACTGCCCCAGAACTCCAGGACTCC
>DATCYH010000484.1:0-5312 GCA_036570405.1 Nocardioides sp. | reverse complement strand
GAGCTGAACCCGATCGAGATGTGCTCGGACTGATCCTGGGCGCATCCGTCCTGGAGCAGGATGTTGGTGACGTTGTCGCCCTCGAGGAACTGATTCGTATAGGGCGTCGCGATCTCGTCGTGCTTCGACACGGTCGTCGTGTAGTGCGGACCGGGCCGGGTGTCGCCGTCGGCATAGACCCGCTCGGCGAGCTCCGAGCCGGCAACCTGCTGCCCGAATGCGGGCAGGAGCGCGCGAAGGATCGGCTGCGCGAGCGGTCCGAGGGTGTCCGCTCGGAGCAGGCCGCTGCCGTCGGTGCCGTGGTTGCCGGGGGCGATCGCGACGAAGCGGTCGACCTTCTCGGCGCCACCGAGGAAGTTGAGGTAGTAGTGCGGGGTCATCCCGCCGCCCTGGGACCAGCCGACCAGGTCGACCTTGTCCACGCCGTACTCGGCACGGACCTCGTCGACATGGGCCGCGAGCTCCTCGGCGGACTTCTCGATGTCACCGATCGCCTGGATCGGGAACTGGTCCACGCCGGTGATGTTGCCGTAGTTGAAGCTGCGCACGCAGAAGCCCTGGTTGGTCAGGTAGGGCGAGCCGGCGACCCACTCCCAGCCGGAGCCGGTGGTGAAGTTGACCAGGATGACCGGACGCGGGCGCTCCTCGGTCAACTCGCAGTCGGGGTCATTGGCACCGGCCGGCACCCATCCGGGGACCAGCGTGCGGGCCAGTCCCCCGAACAGCAGGGTGCCGGTGTTCCAGACCACCGGCAGGTCGGGCTGCTCGGTGGCGGCTCGATCCGGGCCGTCGTTGATCGGTTCCGCCTGAGCGGGTGACATCACCGGGGCAGCGACGAGCACCAGTCCGAGCAGTGCTGAAACCCCCCTGTGGATCCAGCGTGACGAAGTGGTGCTCATCGGGTTCTCCTCAACGGCCGACGGGTGGGCGACTTCTTGGTGGGCGACTTCTTGGGCGGGCCGGCCAGCACCCGGCCGATGGCCCGGCTGATCGGGTCCTGGGGGCGGCCGGCGATCCGGGCGAACGCGGCGCGTCGGGGCGGGAGCTCACCGAGCGGTCCGGGCAGCAGGCGGATCGCCCACCGCAGCAGGAACGCCAACTGACGGTGCCGGCGCAGGGTGCGTGGGGTGAGCTCGGGCAGGCCCAGGACGGTGCGGACCCGGTCGGGAAGCAGCACGCTGTTGAAGGCGAACAGGTGCGCCCGGGCCGGGGCCGGCACCTGCGCGCGCAGGTGGGCCATGATCCGGCGCGAGTCGTCCGAGGCGGCGAGCGCGTCCGGCGGCCCGTTGCGCACATAGGCGTCCCAGGCATCGTGATCGACGGGAAGCAGGTCGGCCGGAATCGCGAAGCACCCCGCGAGCTCGCAGGTCTCGCGGTAGTACTGCTCGCGCTCCTCGGCGGTGAGCCCGCCCACCAGGGCCCGGTAGGTCTGCAACCGCACCCACCACATCGTGGCGTGCACCCAGAGCAGCACGTTGCCCTCGTTTGCGACGTACTCCTCGCCCGAGGCGTAGCGCCCTTCGTCGGCCCGGGCCGCGCCGCGGATCCGCTCGTGGATGGTGAAGAGCGCACGCGATGTACGGACGACCAGATCGCGATCGCCGAAGACCAGATTGGTCAGCATCGAATAGGTCTGGTGAGCGCGGGCGTGCGGGTCCACGAAGATCGTGGAGTGGTCCGCGATGCCGTTGGCGATCACCGGGTGCGCCACGTCCATGAAGGCAGCCTGGGTGATGCCGAGGCCATAGACGAGCGTGGAGGTGTTCACCTTCCAGATCATCGATCCGGGCCCGAAGATTCCGGCGACCGGATCGGCACTGGCCCGAGTCGCGCCCAGGGAGCTCCGGAAGTCGTCCCGGGTCACCGGACGGGACTGGACGTCGTCGAGGATCTGCGGGAGCGAGCCGGGCACGAGCAAGACAGTAGGGGCATTTCCGGTCGGCTGCAACAAATTTCAAGATGTTGCAAGGTCGACTAGACTCGCACCATGTCCTCCGCCAACGCCGCGCTCGCCCGTGCACGGGAGACCTTCGCCCGAGGCGAACGGGTCGAGATGGGACCGTTGGCCGACTCGCTTGAGGTCAACCGGGTCACCCTCTATCGCTGGATCGGCAACCGTGAGGACCTGCTCGCCGAGCTGCTCTGGGAGCGGATGAAGCGTGGACTGGACCGGCTGGACGCACGGGTACGACGCGCAGGCAGCACGGGTCCGGACCGACTCACCCAGGTCATCCTGGGCTTCTTCGCAGCAGCCGGGCACGGATCCCCCGAGCGCGCGTTCGTCGACCGGGAACCTGCCCTGGCGATGCGGGTGATGACCGCAGGACCGGTGCACGACCGGCTGATCGCGTGGTTCACCGCCGCCATCGAGCAAGAGGCCAACGCCGGCACCGTCGTACCGCTGCACCCGCCGGCCCAGATCGCCGACATCGTGGTCCGCTCCGGGGAGGCTGTGTTCTGGTTCGACCGGGCCAGCGGTCGCGGGATCGACCGCGACAACCTGGTCGTCATCCTGAGCGCACTGTGCCCCGCGACCACACCGAAGTGAGTCAGTCGGCGCGCCGGGCGCCGGATCAGCGGTTGTAGTTCGGCGCCTCGACCGTCATCTGGATGTCGTGCGGGTGGCTCTCCTTGAGCGAGGCCGAGGTGATCCGCACGAATTGGCCCTTCTCCTGGAGCTCGGGCACGGTGCGGGCACCGATGTAGAACATCGACTGGCTCAGCCCACCGATCAGCTGGTGCGCGACGGCCGCCAGCGGCCCGCGGTAGGCGACCTGACCCTCGACACCCTCGGGGACGATCCTGTCGTCGCTGGTGACCTCGGCCTGGAAGTAGCGGTCCTTGGAGTAGGACTTCTTGCCCCGACTCGACATCGCACCGAGCGATCCCATCCCGCGATAGGCCTTGTACTGCTTGCCATTGAGGAAGACCAGCTCACCCGGCGACTCCTCGCACCCGGCCAGCAGCGAGCCGAGCATGACGGTGTCTGCGCCGGCGACCAGCGCCTTGGCGATGTCGCCGGACTGCTGGAGCCCACCATCGGCGATGACGGGCACGCCGGCCGGCTTGCAGGCCAGCGAGGCCTCGTAGACCGCCGTGACCTGTGGTACGCCGGTGCCGGTGACCACGCGCGTCGTACAGATCGAGCCGGGGCCGAAGCCGACCTTCACCGCGTCGGCGCCGGCGTCCACGAACGCCTGTGCGCCGGCCCGGGTGGCGACGTTGCCGCCGATCACCTGGACGTGCTTGGTGGCCGGGTCGGACTTGAGGCGTCGGACCATGTCGAGCAGCATCGTGACGTGACCGTGGGCGGTGTCGGCGACGAGCACGTCCACACCGGCCTCGATCAAGGTGGTGGCCCGCTCCCAGGCGTCGCCGAAGTAGCCGATCGCCGCACCGACCATCAGTCGACCGTCGGCGTCGTTGGACGCATTGGGGAACTGCTCGGACTTCACGAAGTCCTTGACCGTGATCAGGCCACCGAGGCGGCCGTCCTCGTCGACGAGCGGGAGCCGCTCACGCTTGTTCTGTCGCAGCAGGGCGGTGGCGTCCTCGCGGGAGATCCCGACCGGGCCGGTGAAGAGCGGGTGCGTGGTCATCACTTCGGAGACCTTGGTGGTGGCCCACTCCGCGACCGGGGTGAAGCGCAGGTCGCGGTTGGTGATGACGCCGAGCAGGACGTTGCTGGGGTCGACCACGGGCAGGCCGGAGACCCGGTAGTCACCGCAGATCCGGTCGAGCTCCTCGAGCGTCGCGTCGGGTCCGATCGTGACCGGGTTGGAGATGATCCCGGTCTGGGTCCGCTTGACGAGGTCGACCTGGTAGGCCTGGTCCTCGAGTGACAGGTTGCGGTGCAGCACGCCGATGCCGCCCTCGCGTGCCATCGCGATCGCCATCCGTGACTCGGTGACGGTGTCCATGGCCGCGGAGATCAGCGGCGTCTTAAGCGAGATCTCGCGAGTCAGCCGCGACGTGGTGTCGATCTCGGCGGGCGCGAGATCCGAATGACCCGGCAGCAACAGCACGTCGTCGTAGGTCAGACCAAGGGCAGCGAACTTGTCAGGGAGCTCCACTCCCTCATCCTAACGAGGCACTCACATCGGGGCCGGAGCGGGCTTCAGGTCACCGACCGGAATCCGGACGGTGAGCACGTCGGAGGACATCCGGATCCGCGTCCTGAGACCCGCCGCGAGCACCATCGGCAGCACCGCTTGGTTGTTCACCTCGGTGCTGAGCAGGATTTCGTCGGTCCCCTTCGTGTTGGCCACGCGACCGATCTCGACCAGGAGCTTGGTGCCGATCCCTCGACGGCGCCAAGCAGGGTCGACCCGCAGGATCACTGGTGCTGCCTCGTCGATCCCGTCCGCGGGGCCGAGCTTTGCGACCCCGACCACGATGTCCGCCACCACGGCGGTGACGGAGTCGTCGTTCACCACGTAGTCCGGCACGGCGCCGTGGCCCAGTCGCCGGCTCGGCCCGGCCGCCAGGACGGCGGGTCGTGCCCGGGCCCGGTCCAGCACGTCGGTGACCAGGTCTGCCAGGGCGCAGCCACGGGCGTGCTCGGTGGCAGTGAAGGGTGCGGTACGACGAACCTGCACGTGGACGTCGCCGACCTTCATCTCCATCACGTCCTGCACCTGGGCCAACGCTCCCGGCACAGGCTCGGCCTCGGCGTCGAAGAGACGCGCGGCCACCTCGGGGAACGAGGCCGGCTGGGCCAGGATCGTGCGCGCCGCCTGGACATAACGCGACGGCTGGTCGACCAGCGCGGCCTCGGTGCACCGCGCCCCGCTGACCGATCGGCCGCCGGAGCTCTCGATGATCTCCGCGATCTCGGCCATCCCCCAGCCGTCCGGGCAGCGCAGAACCAGCTCGTCGGTGACCGACTCGATGCCGGGGAAGATCTGCAGGCCGAGGATGTTCACCCCCGCATCGCCACAGTTCCGGGCCAGGACGGCCAACGAACCCGGCCGGTCGGACAAGGTCATCCGCACTCGCCACAACATGGTGATCCCTCTTTCCACTTGGTCGTACGCCGCCCAGCAGCGCACCGTCATCGAGCTTCTGGTCGAGCATCGCCCGGGCACGTTGCCCCGGTGCTGCGGGCACGTTTCCGACGTGAAACATCTGGAGTGAGAAGGTGTCTGCCATGACAGGACGGGTCCAACGCGTGCGCACCCGGATCGCTGCGACCCGAACCACCCGGTTCGTGCTCGTCTGTGTCGTCGCCGCGGTGCTGCTGCACTTTCCGGGGCTGCTGTGGCCGCTTCGGCCCGACGAAGCCGGGTTCACCCTGGTCGGTCGGCACTGGG
>DATCYH010000483.1:0-3231 GCA_036570405.1 Nocardioides sp. | reverse complement strand
GAACACCTCTCGACTCCCGGTCGAGCGCCTCGCCCGCGAGAACCGCAACCTGCGTGAGCGGGTCGCGGACCTCGAGGCGCTGGTGACCCGCCTGAGCGAGGAGAACGACGCCCTCCTCGCATCCCGCTCCGCCGATCTCCTCGAGCCCGTCGAGGAGATGCAGCCGGCCTGACCCGGCTGCCAGGGCCCAGCCGCCGACACGTCGTGGGTTGGGCTCGATCGAACGACTCCGGATAGCGTGCCCTGCTTGTGAGCCGTATCCTCGACTTCCTCGCCCCCAGGCGGATGGGCACGAACTTCAGGTGGCTCATCGGATCCTCGTGGACGGCCCAGATCGGTGACGGCGTAGCGCTGGCGGCGGGCCCGCTGCTGATCGCGTCCCAGACGCACGACCCGTTCCTGGTCGCGATGGGCGTGCTGGTCCAGCGACTGCCCTGGCTGCTCTTCGGCCTGTACGCCGGGGCGGTGGCCGACCGTCTCGACCGGCGCCGGCTGGTGATCACGGTCGACCTGCTCCGCGTCCTGGCCCTTGCCGTGCTGGTCGCAGCCATCGGCGGCGACGTGCTCTCCATCGGTGTGGTGCTGGTCGCGCTCTTCTGCTTCGGCACCTCCGAGGTGTTCGCCGACACGACCTCCTCCACGCTGCTCCCGATGGTGGTCGACAAGCAGGACCTCGGCGTGGCCAACGCTCGGCTGATGGCCGGTTTCGTCACCGTCAACCAGATGCTCGGCCCGCCCCTGGGAGCGGCGCTGTTCACCGCAGGTCTGATCTGGCCGTTCGTCACCCAGGCCGTCCTCGTCCTGCTCTCGGCGCTGCTGATCGGACGGATGCAGATCCCGCCGCCTCCGGTGCGTGAGCAGCGCCGTGTTCGAGACGACATCGTCGAGGGGCTGCGGTGGACCTGGCACCACCGCGCCGTCCGCACCCTGACCCTGACCATCGTCACCTTCAACATCACCTACGGCGCGGCATGGTCGGTGCTGGTCCTCTATGCGGTGAAGACCCTGGACATGGGCGAGGTCGGCTTCGGTCTGCTCACCACCGCTGCGGCCATCGGTGGGCTGCTCGGGCTGGGCATGTACGGCTGGCTCGAACGGCACTACAGCCTGGCAACATCATGCGGGTCGGGTTGCTGATCGAGACCTTCACCCACCTGGCGCTCGCACTGAACCGCTCGGGCCCCCTCGCACTGGTCATCCTGTTCGTCTTCGGTGCCCACGCCTTCGTCTGGGGCACGACCTCGCGAACTGTCCGGATGCGGGCAGTCCCCACCGAGTTCCAGGGTCGGGTGGGCAGCGTCTACCTGGTCGGGGTCTTCGGATCCATGGTGATCGGTACGGCGGTGGGTGGCGTGATCGCCGGCCTGTGGGGAATCACCGCGCCGTTCTGGTTCGGATTCTTCGGTTCGGGAATCCTGGTGGCGCTGATCTGGCGACAGATGCCACACATCGCGCACGCCGACAGTGACGATGAGCCACGCGCGACACAGGGAGCACGATGACACCCGGACCGGACGGCACGCTCGAGCTCGAGCGCACCCACCTCTTCGACAACGCCGCGCTGGTCTGCGGTGCCGTGATGCTGCTCCCCACGCTCTCCTTCGCGCCCAAGGTGCTTCAGGACCCGCGCCCGGGGGCGGTCGCGGTCCTCGTGGTGATGGCAGTGGTGCTGGTGGCGTTGCCGATCTGGATCGGGTTGACCATCCGCTCCTTGCGCTTCTTCGTCGGGTCGCAGGCGATCACCGTCCTGCGCGGTGGGAAGGTGTGGCGCCAGGTGCGACTCGACGATATGACCCGAGTGGTCCCCGGGGAGACCGTCGCGACCGGCATCGCCAAGCGCTACCCGACCCTCCAGGTCTTCGGGGAGCACCAAGGGCGACGCGTCGGAGTCGCGCTGAACCGGCAGCTGGTCAGCGACCTGGCGCCCGCGGTCGCCGTACTGGCTCCGCACGTGCGGGCGCGGCCCGATCTGTTGCCCGACACGGACCAGGCACGTGAGCTGTGGCAGCGACTGCTGGGCGGACGCGACGTGTAATCTCGGCGGTGCTGATCTTCCCCACGGCGCTGCTGCAAGGATTCGTCGTTCAGCGTGACAGATGGATGCCGACACTGGACGCTGCCCGACTGCCGCCGCGAGGAGCCACACGTTGTACCTCAAGAGCCTCACGCTCAAGGGCTTCAAGTCCTTCGCCTCGTCCACCACGCTGCAGCTCGAGCCCGGCATCACCTGCATCGTCGGCCCCAACGGCTCGGGCAAGTCCAACGTCGTCGACGCCCTGGCCTGGGTGATGGGCGAGCAGGGGGCCAAGTCGCTGCGCGGCGGCAAGATGGAGGACGTCATCTTCGCCGGCACCTCGGGGCGCCCCCCGTTGGGACGGGCCGAGGTGCAGCTGACCATCGACAACTCCGACGGGGCGCTGCCGATCGACTACGCCGAGGTCACCATCAGCCGGACGATGTTCCGCAACGGTGGCTCCGACTATGCGATCAACGGCAACAACTGTCGCCTTCTGGACGTGCAGGAGCTGCTCTCCGACTCCGGCATCGGTCGGGAGATGCACGTCATCGTGGGCCAGGGCCAGCTCGACCAGATCCTGCATGCCACTCCCGAGGACCGCCGCGGATTCATCGAGGAGGCCGCAGGTGTGCTCAAGCACCGCAAGCGCAAGGAGAAGGCGCTTCGCAAGCTGGACTCGACCGACGGCAACCTGAACCGTCTCGCCGACCTGCTCAGCGAGATCCGCCGCCAGCTCAAGCCGTTGGGGCGCCAGGCCGAGGTCGCCCGCAAGGCAGCCACGGTGCAGGCAGATGTCCGTGATGCGCGGGCCCGACTGCTCGCCGACGACCTGGTCACCGCACGCACCTCGCTGGAACAGGACATGGCCGACGAGTCCGTCCTGCTCCGACGACGGGCGGAGGTGGAGTCCAGTCTCGAGGAGACCCGCCAGCACGAGGCGACGGTCGAGGCGGCCCTGCGTGAGGACCTCCCCGCCCTGTCCCGCGCCCAGGAGACCTGGTTCGCACTGTCCGGCCTGCGCGAACGACTGCGCGGCACCCAGTCGCTCGCGGCCGAGCGGGTCCGCAACGCGGCGTCGACGGCAGAGGCTCCGGGCCAGCAGAACGGCCGCGACCCCGAGCAGCTCGAGGCGGAGGCTGCGCGAGTGGGGGAGCAGGAGAAGCAGATCGAAGCCGAGCTGGAGGACCAGCGCTCGGCGATGAGCGACGCGGTCA
>DATCYH010000482.1:0-1570 GCA_036570405.1 Nocardioides sp. | reverse complement strand
TGCTCGGTGCCTTCTCCTCCGGCTTCGTGATCTATGGGATCGCGCTGGTCTACGGCTACGCCGGCTCGATGTCCTACTCGGGCATCAACGAGGCGATCGCGAACAGCACCGAGAGTCGAACTCTGCTGCTGATCGGGATCGGGCTGATCTCGGTCGGGCTGCTGTTCAAGGTCGGTGCGGTGCCGTTCCAGGCCTGGACCCCGGACGTCTATCAGGGCGCTCCGACCCAGGTCACCGCGTTCATGGCCGCTGCGACGAAGATCGCCGCGTTCGGTGCGATGCTCCGCATCTTCTATGTCGCCTTCGGCTCCGAGCGCTGGACCTGGGAGCCAATGCTGTGGGTGATCGCGATCGGCTCGATGGTGATCGGTGCAGTGCTGGCCATCGCGCAGAGCGACATCAAGCGGATGCTGGCCTACTCCTCGATCACGCACACCGGGTTCCTGCTCACCGGCCTGATCGGGACCACCTCTGCTGCGACCGCCGTCGGTGACCAGATCACCTCCACCCAGTCAGTGCTGTTCTACCTGGTCACCTACGGATTCATGACCGTCGGCGCCTTTGCGATCGTTTCGCTGGTCCGCGACGCGGGCGGGGAGGCGACCCACCTGTCCCGTTGGGCAGGCCTGGGCAAGGAGTCCCCGGTGATCGCCGGCGCAATGACCCTGTTCCTGCTCGGGTTCGCGGGCATCCCGCTGACCGCTGGCTTCAGCGGGAAGTGGGCGGTCTTCGCCTCCGCGATGTCGGGTGGTGCCTGGCCGATCGTGGTGATCGCGGTGCTGACCTCCGCACTGGCCGCGTTCTTCTACATCCGGGTGATCGTGATCATGTACTTCTCCGAGCCCCAAGGAGCTGGTCCGGCCGTCACGCTGCCCAGCTTCATGACCGCCACGGCGATCGGGCTCGGGGTCGTCGTGACCGTCGTACTCGGCGTTCTGCCCGGCCCGGTTCTCGATCTGGCAGCGCATGCGGGAGACTTCATCAGGTGACCGACCCGAACACCGGCCCCGCACTGGCCCTCCCCATCCTCGACGAGGAACTCGCCACCCGCCTGAAGGCGCGGTTGGTCGAGGTGGAGGAAGCTCTCACTGGCCACATCCGCAGCGAGACCGAATATGTGACCACGGCTGCGCGGCACCTGATGCACGCGGGCGGGAAGCGCTTCCGCCCGTTGCTGGTGCTGCTGGCCGCGGAGACCGGTGACAACGCTGACTCCGACGACGTGATCACTGCTGCCTGCGTGGTCGAGCTGACGCACTTGGCGTCGCTCTATCACGATGACGTGATGGACGAGGCCGACCTGCGCCGGGGGGCCGACTCGGCCAACGCCCGCTGGGACAACCACGTGGCGATCCTGACCGGTGACTTCCTGTTCTCGAAGTCCTCCGAGCTGACCGCCGACCTGGGTGCCTCCGCGGTCAAGATCCAGGCGCGCACGTTCACCCGCCTGGTGGAGGGCCAGATCCTGGAGACGGTGCCGGCCCCCGAGGGAACCGACCCGATCGAGCACCACCTCCGCGTGGTCGCCGGCAAGACCGGCTCCCTGATCGCCACCTCGGCGCTGTACGGC
>DATCYH010000481.1:0-5877 GCA_036570405.1 Nocardioides sp. | reverse complement strand
ACTGCGGGTGAACCCGAGCGGAAACCTCACCCCTCGAGGGTCAGTGCGAGCACCGGGCAGGAGTTGACCGCCGCGGTCAGCTCCTTGCGGTGCTCCTCGCCCGGGTTCTCGTCGAGGATGTGCATGATGTCGTCGTCGTCGACCTCGAAGAACTCGTGTGCCATCGACTCGCACATGCCCAGGCCCTCGCACTTGTCGCGATCCACCACGATCCGCATCAGGCCACCGCCGCCGGGTTGACGGGGACGAAGTCGATCTTCTCGCGCACACCGCAGTCGGGGCAGCACCAGTCCTCGGGGATGTCGCTCCAGGCGGTTCCGGCAGCGAAGCCCTCGTGCTCGTCGCCGACGTTGACGTCGTACACGTAGTCACAGCCGGGGCACTGGGCAGCCACCACCTCGTCGACCTGCGCGACGGCAGCGGCGGCCGCGGCAGCAACTGCGTCGTCGGCGGCCTTGCGGTCCTGGGCCTGGCTCATCGCGACGCCATACTTGGCGAGGATCTTCTCGCGCTTGCGCGGCTGGAGGTTCGCCTGGCTGAGGTCGCCGTCGAAGTGGTTGATCACCCGGGGGTCCATCACCCTGCGCCACAGCGGCGGGAAGAGGGCCAGCACGATCATCCCGGCATACCCGGTCGGCAGCACCGGCGACTCCTCGAAGTCGCGCAGCGTCTGGTAGCGGCGGGTCGGGTTGGCGTGGTGGTCGCTGTGGCGCTGCAGGTGGTAGAGCAGCACGTTGGTGGCGATGTTGTTCGAGTTCCAGCTGTGGCTGGGCAGCACTCGCTCGTAGCGCTCCTTGCCGGGCTTGCCGACCTTCTGGCGCAGCATCCCGTAGTGCTCCATGTAGTTGACCACCTCGAGCAGGCTGAAGCCGACCACTGCCTGCAACAGCAGGTAGGGCGCGATGCCCACGCCGAGCCAGATGATCAGCGCGCCCCAGAGGACTGCGGTCATCAGCCAAGCGTTGAGGACGTCGTTGCCGAGGCGGAAGGGGTGCTTGTCCTTGCGGGCATAGCGCTTCTTCTCCAGGCTCCATGCGCTCTTCAGCGAGCCCAGGACGGTGCGCGGCCAGAACTGGTAGAAGTTCTCGCCCATCCTGCTGCTGGCCGGGTCCTCGGGGGTGGCGACGCGGACGTGGTGGCCGCGGTTGTGCTCGATGTAGAAGTGGCCGTAGGCGACCTGGGCCAGCGCGATCTTGGACAGCCAGCGCTCGTTGGCCTCCTTCTTGTGACCGAGCTCGTGGGCGGTGTTGATGCCGATGCCGCCGATGGCTCCGATGGAGACCGCGATGCCGACCTTCTGCCACAGCGTCATCGGGTCATCGATGAGGCCCCACAGGGTGCTTCCGCCGATCAGCATCATCGCGCCGACGAAGCCGACGTACTGGATGGGCAGGAAGAGGTAGGTGATCCACCGGTAGTACTTGTCGTTCTCGAGCTCCTCGATCACGTCGTCCGGCGGGTTGGACCGGTCGAGACCCGTCATCAGGTCGATTGCGGGGACGATCACCAGGATCACGATCGGGCCGAGCCACAGGATCGGGGTGAAGTTGGTGAGGGCGAAGATCCCGACCGCCACGAGCGCCAGGGACGGCACCACGAGGCCGATCAGCCACAGGTAGCGCTTCTTGTCCTTCCACTGTTCGGTCGATCCGTCGGGAACGGTTCCTGCTGTCCTGGTCGCCATGGCGAACCTCCTCGGAAGTCGACGCCCACGTGCGATTGGATGTGACGGGCGTCCCTTTACAAACAAGCATGAATTGTAAACAGAGGCCTGTCAACCCCCTGAGGCGTGGGCCGAGACGCCCGGAAACGACCACGCGTCTCGGTCTCGCCTGTCAGAGTTGGGGGACCATGGGAAAGACATTGGATTTGAACCGGGGCGATGAGACCTCGATCCGGCCGTTGCGCTCTCGTCCGCGCTACCGCTCCACTCGTCTCGGCCTGGGGCTCATCCTCGCCGCCGTGGTGGTCTTCACCGTCCTCTTCACTGCTGACCTCGAGGTGGACGAGCCCAATGTCGATGGCTTCCCTGCTGCCAGTTGTGGCTCCGCCTATGACGTCGCGTTCATCAAGGGCGATGGCTTCATGGGTGGCGAAGTCCCGATCAACCAGGACGCCATTGACCGGAAGTGTGTCGACAAGGCACAGCTGTACGTCGGAGCCAGCGTCCTCGCTGGTGGGGTGCTCCTGGCCGCAGGGGTCTTACTGCTCCACGTCCGGCGCCGCGGCCTCGTTGCCGCAGGCATCCTGGTTTCGTTTGCGGTGCTTGTGTTCGTCTTCGTCGAGTGGAGTTCCCGGATTGACGCTCCTGCGCCAGGGGTGCCCACTCAGACAGATGGCCCCCACGCCCTGGACCGACTGAGCGTGTGGCACTGACCACGATTCCGCCGGTCAGGACCAGGTGATCGCCGCATCCTGCCAGGTCGCGGGCACCTCCACCTCGTCGGAGCGGTTCCACAACGTCAGATAGAGCGCCACCGGGGACCCGGCGAGCACGATGTCACCGTCAGGGGACGACGTACGAACCGCCACCGGTGCATCCGCACCCACCCGCAGCTCCCAGCCGGCTTCGGTGCCCGTGGGCGAGACCGCAATCGTCAGCGGATCCTCGCTGCGCAACCGAGACCTCGGCCGCGGGAGGAAACCGGTCAGCAGCTCGTCGATCCCATCCAGTGCGACCTGGTCAGTGATCCAGACGTCGGCTGCTCGGGGCAAGCGACCCAGTGCGGCGGAGAGTGCGTCGACGGCATGGATCGTCGTCTCGTGGCACTGCCGCCGGGCCCAGAAGCGCTTGGCCGGTGGGGCATCGGCGAGGAAGACGCTCACGTCCAGGTCCTCGGGCGCCGCGGTGATCGCGGCGGCGAGGTCGATGACCCCGTCGGTGAGCCACTCGAGCGGCTCCGGCGAGACCTGTCCCTGCTCGCGCAATCGGTCCGGGTCGGCCTGCTCGCCACGGATGATCGCGGCGGCCCACCGGTGCACCATTCCCTGGTGCGCGATCAGTTTGCGCACGGTCCAGTCGGGAGTGGTGGGTACGCCGGCGCGCAGCCCGGCCCGTTCTGCGCCACGGACGAAGGCGAGGTGCGCGGTGCGCAGCCCGTCGAGGTGGTCGGCCAGTGAGAGGTCAGTGGGGGCCATGTCCCAAGCGTGTCAGGTCCTTGCCCATTGCGCGCGCGACATATCCTCGCCGACCCGGCAGTTGTTGACTCCCCGTCGACCCGGCAGTTGTTGACGCCGCGCTGCGTCACGAGACATGTCGAGGCACTCGATACGCTTCTGCACATGCTCACCAACCCTCGCCGCAGCTGGGCCGTCGTACTCCTGGCCCTGATCTTTGCTGGACTCGTCTTCGGTGTCCTCGGCGAGGGCGAACGGACCCAGAAGCCGACCGACGACATGCCCAGAGGTGCGGACAGCACCCTGGCCACCGAGCTGCGCGACAAACTGCCCGAGGAGGATTCGTCGGTCGCCATCGCCCTGTTCACCGCAGACGAGGGCAAGCTCGACCAGGCGGCGATCAAGGATCTGGCCCAGGGCCCGCCGCCGCAGTTCTCCAAGGACGGCACGGCCGCGTTCGCCGTCGTTCCGGTCACCGGCGCCTCCGCCACCGACGTGGAGGCCTTCGTCACCGACCTGCGCGACCGTCTCGACAAGCAGGTGCCCGAAGGCGTCACCGCCCAGGTGACCGGCCCGGCCGCGATCGAGGCCGACCTGGCCCAGGTCTTCCAGGGCGCGAACACCCGACTCCTGGCCGTCACCGCCTCGGTCGTCGCGATCCTGCTGGTGATCACCTATCGCAGCCCGTTCCTGTGGCTGGTGCCGCTGCTGGTGGTCGGTCTGGCCGACCGGCTCGCAGCACTCCTCGCGACCCAAGTGATGGCCACCCTCGGCGTAGCCTGGAACGAATCGACGGTCGGGATCCTGTCGGTGCTCGTCTTCGGCGCGGGGACGAACTATGCCCTGTTGCTGATCAGCCGGTACCGCGACGAGCTCAAGACCCACGCCGACCGGGCCGAGGCCATGCACCTCGCGCTACGACGTACAGCCGAGGCTGTGCTGACCAGCGCCGGCACCGTGGTCGCCGGACTGCTCACCCTGCTGCTCTCGCTGACGCCGACCACCCGCGGCCTGGGCCTGGCCTGCGCCGTCGGCATCGTGGTCGCGGCGACGTTCGTGCTCGTGGTGCTGCCGGCGACCCTGGTGCTCTTCGGCCGCTGGATCTTCTGGCCGATCGTGCCCCGCGAGGGTGACGCCGTGCTCACCGAGACCGACTCCTGGTGGCGCAAGGTCGGCAACACCGTCGCCGGACGACCGGCCGCCTTCATCGTCGGCGCGCTCGTCGTCCTCGGCGTGATGGCAGCCGGGCTGCTGCAGGTCGACACCGGACTGCGCCAGTCCGACCAGTTCCTCGACCGTCCGGAGTCGATCGCTGCCGGCGAGAGGCTGGCCGAGTCGTTCCCGGCCGGTACATCGAACCCGACCCAGGTGCTCACCCGCGACAACGCGGACGACGTCGTGGCCGCCATCAAGGAGACCAGCGGCGTCTCCTCGGCCCGCCCGGGAACCTCCGCGGACGGCATCACCCAGATCGACGTGGTCCTCGACGCGGCGCCCTCGACCGACAAGGCCGCCACGGCGATCTCGGAGCTGCGCGAACGGCTCGACGACTTCGAGGACACCCACGTCACCGGGAACGCCGCCACCGAGATCGATGCCCAGGAGGGTGCCGAGCGGGACCAGGCGCTGATCCTCCCGCTGATCCTGCTGCTCGTGCTCGGGGTGCTGCTGGTCCTGCTCCGCTCGGTGGTCGCGCCGCTGCTCCTGGTCGCGACCGTGGTCGGCACGTTCGCCGCCGCGATGGGCAGCTCGTGGTGGCTCTTCACCGGCGTGCTCGGTTTCGACGCGCTGGACGTGGACGTGCCGCTGTTCGGCTTCCTGTTCCTGGTCGCGCTGGGCGTCGACTACAACATCTTCCTGGTCACCAGGGCGCGCGAGGAGGCGCTGACGCACGGCACCCGTGAGGGGATGCTGCGCGCCCTCGCCGCCACCGGTGGCGTGATCACCAGTGCCGGCATCCTGCTCGCTGCCGTCTTCGCCGTGCTCGGGGTGCTGCCGCTGGTGGTGCTGGCCCAGCTGGGCGTGGTGATCTGCATCGGTGTCCTGCTCGACACGCTGCTGGTGCGTACGGTGCTGGTCCCGGCGCTGGCCCTGCAACTCGGGGACCGGTTCTGGTGGCCGCGCAAGGTGACCGCGAAGAGTGCTCAGGAGCCAGTCGGCAACTGATGGGTCGAGGGTCCCGGCGCAACTAACTGATGTGTTGGGGGTCCCCGGCGTGCGTAACTGATGCTTTGGGGGTCCCCGGCGTGCGTAACTGATGTGTTGGGGGTCCCGGCGCAACTAACTGATGTGTTGGGGGTCCGAAATCCGCCGATCCAGCCCCCAAACCATCAGTTATCGGTGTCCCAGCCCCCAAACCATCAGTTACCCCAGCGCCCAGCCCCAACGCATCAGTTACCCGCGACGCGTCAGTCGCGCGGCTTGCCGCTGATCGCGGCGGCAACAGCCTTCGGTACGTCAGGGTGGAAGACGCTCGGGATGATGAAGCTCGGGTGCAACTCGTCGTCAGTGACCACGTGCGCGATCGCCTCGGCCGCACGGAGCAGCATATCCATCGTGACCTCGCTGGCGCGGGCGTCGAGCAGGCCCCGGAAGACACCGGGGAAGGCGAGCACGTTGTTGATCTGGTTGGGGTAGTCCGAGCGGCCCGATGCCACCACGGCGGCGTACTTCGACGCCTCGGCGGGGTCGACCTCGGGATCCGGGTTGGCCAGTGCGAAGACGATCGAGCCCTCGGCCATCGTGGAGATCCACTCGGGC
>DATCYH010000480.1:0-14255 GCA_036570405.1 Nocardioides sp. | reverse complement strand
AGGTGCGCACGTTGGAGAACGGCGACCCGCTGCTCGACCTCAACCTCGCGTTCACGGACGCGCAGGTCAAGGGCAACGCTGCGGACGCCGAGGACAACCTCGGCAGCCTCAACCTGATCACCAAGACCGTGCCGCTCGTCGGTTTCATCCTCGGGCCGATCCTGTTGCTGCTCGGGGGCGCTCTGCTGCTCCTCGGTCGCGGCTCGGGTCGTCGCTCGGCGGAGTGACCAACCAGCACTGATTCGTGACGGCGCTCCACCTGCGGGTGGGGCGCCGTTTGCGTTTGCTTGGCGGCCTACCCGGTCAACAAGTGTCGGGTCGGCGAGGGTGGGTCAGAGAAGCACGGCCACGAAGATCGCGGTCCCGGGCGTGACCACGCCCCGAGTGCGTGACCAGCCTCCCCAGATGCGCTCATGGTCCGCCGGCCACTCTGGCTCGTCCAACCGGACCAGGGCCATCCCCGTCGCGCTCAAGAGACTGACCCAGTCACCGATGGTGCGGTGGTGCTCAACATAGGCGACCTCGTTGGTCTCGTCGTTGACCTCGACATAGGGGGTGCGGTCCCAATAGGACTGAGAGGCGACCAGCCCCTCCTCGCCGGGGTCGTCGGGGAAGACCCACCGCGTCGGATGGGTCACCGAGAAGGCAAAGCGCCCGCCCGGACGCAGGACCCGGGCCACCTCCTCGACGGCCGCTCGGCCGTCGGCCACGAACTGCAGTGCACCGAACGACGAGAAGACCACGTCGAACGTGGCGTCGGAGAACGGAAGCGCCGTCGCAGTCCCGCAGACCGACGGGACGACGATGCCGGTCTCCGCGTCGATGCGTCGGGAGTGCTGGAGCTGGCGCTCGGAGACGTCCAGGCCGATGCCACGGCCGCCCTGTGAGGTGACCCAGCGGGAGCACTGGCCAGCTCCGGAGCCGACCTCGAGCACGTCCTTGTCGCGGACGTCGCCGAGCACACGGACCGACGCCTCGGTGAGGCCTTCCGGCCCCCACACGAAGCCGGCGTCACCCAGGAACTCGCCGTGGGTGGATTGGTATTCATCCGCATAGCGGTCCCAGTCCCGGCGGTTGGCACGACGCGATTCGTTCTCGTCGACAGGTACACGCAGGACGCGGAGGCTGCTCACGACTGGAACCCTACGTCCCCGCAACGGTGCACGCCGAACGGTTCCCGGATCGGGCAGTCGGGGCCGGTGCAGATGAAGTAGCGTCTGAGCCATGAAGTTGGTGACGCGGATCAAGTCGTTCAAGAAGCGCCGCATAGATGTCCGTGTCCGTCCCGGTGGTCTGGTCCTTGACGTCGGCTCCGGGGACAAGCCGTCGTGGCGCGCGGACGTGCTCCTGGACGGCTATCCCGATGACGCCTTCGGCGGCCAGCGGTCGGGGACCAGCGAGGTTCGGGTGACCCGTCCACTGTTCTGGGCCGACGCAGCAGACATGCCCTTCGCCGACGGCGTCTTCGACCACGTCATCTGTTCTCACGTGCTCGAGCACGTCCCGGACCCGGGGGCGGTGATCGAGGAGATGATGCGGGTGGCGCGTAGCGGTTACATCGAGGTCCCACTGGCCGCCAGCTCGAAGATCATCGACTTCCCCTCACACCTGTGGTGGTGTCGCCTGGATCGGTCCACGACACCGCCGACCCTGGTCTTCGAAGCGAAGACCACGCCCTACTTCGACGCCGAGATCCAGGACCACCTCACCCGCACCGGACTGGCGCAGGGGATGGACGACTTCCTCAACCGGGACAACTTCGAGCACCACCACATCGCGGTGCACTGGGAGGGCTCGGTGCCCTATCGCGTCGAGGGACAACTTGATCCCGAGTTCGTGGACCGGCAGGTGCACGCCACCCACGATCACAGCGGCAGCGACGCACTCATGGCACGCGCCCTGGTCCGGGTGATGAAGCCGCGTGGCCACACCACCGCGCCGATGAGGTACGACGACATCGTCAAGCCCGAGCTCCGTACCGGCGACGGCGCGCTGTTGCAGAAGCGCATCTATGACATGAGCGACGCGCGGACGACCTCTCCGAGCTGAGATCGGCACCCGGGTCGCCCTCTGCCCGCTTGCCCCGTCCTTTGAACGGCGAAGGGGCGCCGGTGACCACCGACGCCCCTCCACTCAGCTGTCCCGCCGTCAGCGACCAGCCGACCTGATGTTGCTCGGGTCGCCGCCCCTGCGGATCTCGGTGCCGTCCGCCACACCACCGCGGTCGGTGTCCCAGTGGGTCGGGTCGGACTTCCGCTTCCAGAACTTGGTGTTCTTCGAGCCGGTCCGCTCCTGGTTGTCAGTCAGGCCGTCCCTGTCGGTGTCCTTCATCCGGGGGTTCGACTTCATCATGTTGATGGTGTAGCCGGTCTTCGGGCCCCGCACGCTGGTGATCACGAACTGGTCGATCTTGTAGCCGTGGTATTCCGCACCGTCACTGATGCCGTCCCCATCGGTGTCCTTGCGCACCGGGCTGGTGCGGACCTTGCCGATGGTCGAGGAGACGTTCCGACTGGTCTGGACCTTCTTCTTGATGGTGAAGCCCAGCACCTCCGCGCCGTCGCTCATCCGGTCGCGGTCCGTGTCCTTGGACAACGGGTTGGTCTTCCAGGTGAGCACCTCGCCACCGTCGGAGAGCCGGTCACGGTCGGTGTCCTTGGCGAGCGGGTCGGTCTTGTGCTTCAGGACCTCTGCGCCGTCCGTGAGCCGGTCGTTGTCAGTGTCGGTGTCGTTCGGGTCGGTCGAGTGGGTGTTCTCGACGTTGTCGTTGAGGCCGTCACCGTCCGTGTCGTTGTTCAACGGGTTGGTGGGGACACCGTCATATTCGTTGCTCGTTCCCGTGACCTCGGCACCATCGGTGAGGGTGTCGGTGTCACTGTCGGGGTTGAGCGGGTCGGTGCCGTGAGTGTTGACCTCGTCGCCGTCACTGAGACCGTCACCATCGGTGTCGCCGAGGTTGGGGTCCGTGCCCGCCTCGATCTCGTCGCCGTCGGTGAGCCCGTCATCGTCGGAGTCGGGGTCGAGCGGGTCGGTCGGCTCGTTGTCATAGCCGTCGTTCTCGGACCCGGTGACCTCTTCGCCGTCCCTCAGGCCGTCGTCGTCGGTGTCGGGGTCGAGGGGGTCGGTTCCGTGGGTCTTCTCGTCGCCGTCCTTGAGGCCGTCACCGTCGGTGTCGTCCGAGTTCGGGTCGGTGCCGTCCTCGAGGACCTCGTCTCCGTCGTCGACACCGTCGTCGTCGGAGTCGGGGTCGAGCGGGTCGGTCGGCTCGTTGTCGTAGTCGTCATTCTCCGAGCCGCTGTCCTCGGCGCCGTCGGGGAGGCCGTCCCCGTCGGAGTCGAGGTTGCTGTCCACGGTGAAGGTGACGTCGTCGGCAGGTGACACGTTGCCGGCCTCGTCCTCCTGCGTGGCGGACGCAGTGTGCGATCCCTCGGCGAGCGGCGTCGTGAGCTGGAGCGCCCAGGTGCCGTTCGCGACGACCGTCGCCTCGCCGACCACGGTGCCGTCGATCGAGACCTCGACGATGGCGCCCACCTCGCCGGTTCCCGTCACCACAGGTGTCGGGTCGCCGATGGTGGAGCTGTTGGCCGGGGCCGTGATCGCCGGAGCAGCAGGGGCCTGCAGGTCGACCCGGAACGAGTTCTCGTCCGCCGCGGAGGTGTTGCCCTGCGCGTCTGCCTGGGTTGCCGCGGCTACGTGGTCGCCGTGCGCCAGCGCCGTCGTGAGGTCGAGGGACCAGGTGCCCTCGGGGCTCACCGTGACAGTGCCGATGGCGGTGCCGTCGATCGACACCTCCACCTCGGCACCGGCCTCACCGGTGCCCGAGACGATCGGGGTCGAGTCGTTGGTGACAGATCCCTCGGCAGGGGCCACGATCACGGGCGCCTCAGGAGCCGTCGCGTCCACGGTGACCGTCACCATTGCCGGGTCGGAGGTGTTCCCGGCCTCGTCCGTCTGCTCGGCGGTGATGTTGTGCGAACCGTCGCTGAGCGGGTCGGTGAGTGGCAGCGACCAGGAACCGTCCACGCCGACAGGAGCGGTGCCGATGGGGATGCCGTCGACCTTGACCTCGACCTCGGCACCGGGCTCGCCGGTGCCGGTCACGGTCGGAGTCGTGTCGCTGAGGACGGACCCGTCGGTCGGAGCCGTGATGACCGGCGCTGCGGGCGCGGTGGTGTCGAGGGTGAAGTCGGCTTCCGCGGGTGCGGACTCGTTGCCGGCCTCGTCGGTCTGGACCGCGATCACCGTGTGTGTGCCCTCGCTCAGCTCGGTCCCGACCGGGATCGACCATGATCCGTCGGGGCCGACCGGGACGGTGCCCAAGACCGATCCGTCGAGGGTGACCTCGACGTCGGCACCGGGCTCACCGGTGCCGGTGATGACCGGGGTCGGGTCGGAGATCGATGAGCCGTCTGCCGGAGCCGTGATGGCCGGGGCCGCGGGCGCGGCGGTGTCCACCTCGAAGTCGGACTGTGCCGGCTGGGACTCGTTGCCGGCGGCGTCGGTCTGGACCGCGGTCACCGTGTGATCGCCGTCAGCCAGCGCGTCGGTCAGTTGGAGCTCCCACGTGCCGTCGGTGGCCACCGTTGCAGTGCCCACCACGGCCCCGTCTATCGAGACCTCGACCTCGGCGCCGGCCTCACCGGTGCCGGTGACCAGTGGCGTGCTGTCGTTCGTGGAGGAGCCGTCGACCGGGCTGGTGATCGCCGGTGCGTCCGGGGCTGCGGTGTCGACCTCGAAGTCGACCGTGACGGGTGCCGAGACATTGCCCGAGTCGTCGGCCTGGGTGGCGGTCACCGTGTGCTCGCCATCGGCCAACGGGGTCGTGATCGGCAGCTCCCAGGTGCCGTCGGGGGCGACCACGACGTCACCGAGCTCGGTGCCGTCGACCTCGACGGTCACGGTGGCGCCGGCCTCGCCGGTGCCGGTCACGGTCGGTGTCGTGTCACTGGTCGAGGAGCCGGGCAGGGGAGCGGTGATGGCCAGGCCGCCGGGGGCGGTGGCGTCCACGGTGAACGTGCTCGAGACCGGGTCGGACTCGTTGTTTCCCGCATCGGTCTGGGTCGCGGTGGCCGTGTGGCTGCCATCGGTCAACGCGGTGGGCGCCTCGATGGTCCACAGGCCGCCACTGCTGACGACCGCCGTGCCGATCGGCGTGCCGTCGATGCTGACCGTCACGGTCGCGCCGGGCTCACCCGTTCCCGACACGGTCGGGGTCGAGTCATTGATCGTCGAGCCGTCGGCCGGCGTGGTGATGGTCGGCGCGTCGGGTGCCGTGGTGTCGGGAACGATGAACGTGACCGGGTCGGAGGCGCCGGACGGCGTACCGTCGAGCTCCTGGGTCGCGGTGATCGTGTGCGAGCCCTCGACGAGCGGGGTGCTCGGCGCCAGTGACCAGGTGCCGTCCTCGGCAACAGTGGCGGTGCCGAGAACGGTGCTGCCCTCGGTCACGGTGACGGTGGCGCCGGGGAGGCCGGTGCCGGTGATGGCCGGCGTGCCGTCGGTGACGGTGGAGCCGTCGGCGGGGGCGGTGATGGCCGGGGCGTCGATGGCGTCGCACTCGACTCCACCGTTGGGTGCTGTGGCCTCTGCGTGCATCGGGGCGAGTTCGATGACGGCGTCGGCAACTGGCGTCAGGCCGCCCAAGGCGTCGACGTCGGCCGTGATGGACAGCAGCGCATCGAGCGATGCGGTGGCGACGGCGTCGCCGTCGGTGTCCTCGACGAAGTCGAGCAGACTGATCGTGACGTTGGCCTGGACCAGGCCGAGCACGTTCAGCACACCGGTCTCGATCGTGCCGCCCTCGACGGTGCTCAGGTCGACGGCAGGAGCGCTGCCGACCTTCACCATCACCGTCGGGTTGTTGTAGGCAGTGGTGCCGGTGGTGCCGTCAGAGGTTGCGGTCAGCGTGACGTCGTCGGTCACCTGGATCGTCACCTGGCCGCCGAGCAGGCTGATGTCGCCGACCTCGGTGGTCGTCTCGGCGACGACGTCGGAGCCGCCGCTGGGGGTGTCGACGAGCTTCGTGGTCGACGTGGTGCTCGACGCGCTGACCTCAGCCAGATACAGGGAGGGTGCAAGATTGACCAGCTTGGCGCTGGCAAGGTTGGTGGTGGCCGAGGAGAGCGTGCGCTCGCCTCCGACAGCCGGGATGCAAGACGTTGCCGACTCATAGGCCGCGCCGGCGCTGCCGCTGATCGCGCCGAGGTCCAACAGGGGCAGGAGCGGCACCGGAAGCGCGGTGAAGGCCTCGTCCGGGGAGGTCGGGGGAGCGGTGGCCACCGCTTCGCCCACGGGAACCGGGACCCCGAGCACGGCCAGGCCGATGTTGCGGCTGGCAGCGGTGGCGTTGTCGGCCGGGGCTGCGCTGTTGACCTGCGCCGCGGAGGTGCCGACCTCGGCGCCGAGTAGCCCCAGGCCCAGCAGTGTGGCCTCGACATTGACGATCTGGCCGTCCGCGGCTGCGGTGTAGGTGGCCGGAAGTGGGTCTGCGTGGGCGGCTGGTTGCAGCACCGCCACCGAGTAGAGAGCAGCAGTCGTGACCGACAGGCCGACTGCGAAAACCTTGCGGATGCGCATGAATTTTCTCCTGGCTACCGAGCTGAACCGGATGTACCGAAACCCCTCACCCGATCGATTCGCCCGGACCACGTCCGTGCACATCGACCCCTCGGCTGATCCTAGGAGCGCCGGCGACCGGCGTCTGGCGAATGCCGGATTTGGGCCATTTGCCGCGTTCCGCCCGCCGACGCCGGCTCGACCCGGGTCCCTGGCGAGTGCCCCGGTTGGACGTGCCGCCCCCCGCACGCGTAATCTTTAGGTTGCGCTTCAGGTCTGCCTGCGTCCCGGACGGAGTGGACCCTCGCTCACCGTCACCCACGCGGTCGCCCACGCGACCCGCGTTCGAGTTCCATGACAGTGAAACAGGCTTGCCGCGTGCCCGCACGACCATCATCCATCCAAGGAATCACTTCCCTTATGACGAGCACCATCTCCACTCTTCCGGACTATGACGCGCCCCAGGTTGCGATCAACGACATCGGCTCGGAAGAGGACTTCCTTGCCGCCATTGACGCCACCATCAAGTACTTCAACGATGGCGACATCGTCGAAGGAACGATCGTCAAGGTCGACCGCGACGAAGTTCTTCTCGACATCGGCTACAAGACCGAGGGTGTGATTCCCTCCCGCGAACTCTCCATCAAGCACGATGTCGACCCGTCCGAGGTCGTCAACGTCGGTGACAAGGTCGAGGCCCTCGTCCTCCAGAAGGAGGACAAGGAAGGCCGCCTGATCCTCTCGAAGAAGCGCGCCCAGTACGAACGCGCCTGGGGAACGATCGAGAAGGTCAAGGAAGAGGACGGCGTCGTCGAAGGTGCCGTCATCGAGGTCGTCAAGGGTGGACTCATCATCGACATCGGCCTGCGCGGCTTCCTGCCTGCGTCGCTCGTCGAGATGCGTCGTGTCCGCGACCTGCAGCCCTACGTCGGCCAGGTCCTCGAGGCCAAGATCATCGAGCTCGACAAGAACCGCAACAACGTGGTCCTGTCGCGTCGTGCGTGGCTCGAGCAGACCCAGTCCGAGGTTCGCCAGGGCTTCCTGACCCAGCTCCAGAAGGGTCAGATCCGCAAGGGCGTCGTCTCCTCGATCGTCAACTTCGGTGCGTTCGTGGACCTCGGCGGCGTCGACGGTCTCGTCCACGTCTCCGAACTGTCCTGGAAGCACATCGACCACCCGTCCGAGGTCGTCACCGTCGGTGACGAGGTCACCGTCGAGGTGCTCGATGTCGACATGGACCGCGAGCGCGTCTCCCTGTCGCTCAAGGCGACCCAGGAAGACCCGTGGCAGCACTTCGCCCGGACCCACCAGATCGGCCAGATCGTGCCCGGCAAGGTCACCAAGCTGGTTCCGTTCGGTTCCTTCGTCCGTGTCGAGGAAGGCATCGAGGGCCTGGTGCACATCTCCGAGCTGGCCGAGCGCCACGTGGAGATCCCCGAGCAGGTCGTCCAGGTCAACGACGACGTCATGGTCAAGATCATCGACATCGACCTCGAGCGTCGCCGGATCTCGCTGTCCCTCAAGCAGGCCAACGAGACGGCCACTGCCGCGGACGCCGAGGAGTTCGACCCGACCCTCTACGGCATGACCGCGTCGTACGACGAGCAGGGCAACTACATCTACCCCGAGGGCTTCGACCCGGAGACCGGCGAGTGGCTCGAGGGCTACGACGAGCAGCGCGCCACGTGGGAAGAGCAGTACGCCAAGGCGCACGCCCGCTGGGAGGCGCACGTCAAGCAGCAGGCCGAGGCCAAGGTTGCCGAGGCAGAGGCCGGCGAGGCCACGTCGTACTCCTCCGGTGGCACCAGCAGCACGGACACCTCCGAGGCTCCTGCGGAGACCGGCGGTTCGCTGGCTTCCGACGAGGCCCTGCAGGCGCTCCGCGAGAAGCTCACCGGCGGCGGTCAGTGACTGACTGATCCGGTGTCCTGACACCGATCAACGAAAGAACCCGGCCCACCGCAAAGGTGGGCCGGGTTCCTTCATTTCGGATGTGGTCGAGGCAGGTGGGCCGGGGCTCACCCGATGCGGGCCATCGGAGGGCGCAGGTCGGGGTCGCGAGGGTGGGATCGCGGGGGACCGTGCCATCCGCGATCGTGGTTGGCGATCAGGCCGAGCAGCACTGCGGTGCCGGCCAGGGCGATGAGGGTGATGATCCATACGGTTGTCATGGCAGTAATTCTGCGCCACCGCAGATCCTGCCACGAGTGGCAGGAATGACATGCACCATTGATCTTCTGCCATCTGGGGTGCATGCTGGGGACATGCGCAAGGTGGCGGTCGTCGTACAGGACGGTGTGGAGCCGTTCGGGCTCGGGGCGATGTGTGAGGTGTGGGCAGAGCCCTACCACCCGGAGGACGACAACCCGGTCTTCGACTTCCATATCGTCACGCCGCGTCCGGGCCGGGTACGTGGGCCCTCAGGCTTCGACCTCTTCGTCGAGGAGGGTCTCGAGGTCGCCGAGGATGCCGACCTGATCTGCATCTCGCCCAAGCGTGACTTCCGAGAGCCGTCTCCGGAGGTGGTCGCCCTGCTGCAACGCGCCGACGCCCGCGGTGCGCACATCTTCGCCCACTGCACCGCGGCCTTCCTGCTCGGCGAGGCAGGCCTCCTGGACGGGCGTCACTGCACGACGCACTGGCGGCACGTGCCGGACCTGGTCGAGGCCTATCCGCAGGCGCATGTCGACGCCGACGTGCTCTACGTCCAGGAGGGCAACATCGTCACCGGCGCCGGCAGTGCTGCTGGTCTCGATGCCGCCCTGCACCTGATGCGCCAACAGTTCGGTGCCCGGGTGGCGGCCAGCGCGGCCCGCCGGATGGTGGTGCCGCCGCATCGCGACGGCGGTCAGGCGCAGTTCATCGTGCGTGCCGTTCCCGACTGCACTGGCGAGACCTTGGGCCCGTTGCTGACCTGGATCCTGGAGAACCTGTCCGCGGACCTCGATGTCGACTCGTTGGCCCGCCGCAGTCACATGTCACCACGCACGTTCGCGCGCAGGTTCCGCGACGAGACCGGGACCACCCCCCATGCCTGGGTCACCGCCCAACGGGTGATGGCGGCCGAGGAGCTGCTCGAGCAGACCGACCACCCGGTGGAGTGGATCGCGGGCGAGGTCGGGTTCGGCAATGCCGGCATGTTGCGCCACCACTTCGCGCGCTCGCGCGGGGTCAGCCCGCAGCGCTATCGACGGATCTTCAGCTCCGGCGAGGCCACTGCCTAGGCCGTTCCGGACCCCGCGGTGGACACGTGCTGGTCCTGCAGCTCGCGCCTGAGCACCTTCCCGGTCAGTGTGCGCGGCAGCTCCTCGATCGTGCGGTACTCCTTGGGCCGCTTGGCCGGCGACAGCCTCTCGCGCGCCCATGCATCGAGCTCCTCCCCGGTGGCCGTGCCCACGATCGTGGCGACCACGCGCTGCCCCCAGTGCGCATCGGGTACGCCGTACACGGCCACATCGGTGACGCCCGGCGCCTCGCCCAGCACGTTCTCCACCTCCACCGGATAGACGTTGACGCCGCCGGTGATGATCAGGTCGACGCGCCGTCCGTCGAGGTGCAGGTAGCCCTCGTCGTCGAGCCGCCCGAGGTCGCCGACGCTGAACGCCGGGCCGTCCGGGGTCTCCCGCCACGCCGCGGCGGTCTTCTCGGGGTCCCCGAAGTAGGTGAACCGGGCGTAGTCGGGCACGGTGCACCAGATCGTGCCGTCGTCGTCGATGCTCAGGCTCCGACCGGGGCGGGCGCGACCGACGCTGCCGGGATGGTCCAGCCACTCCTCACCGCGGCACGCGGTGAACTGCCCCTCGGTCGATCCATAGAACTCCCACGTGGAGCCGGACGGGAAGAGCTCGAGGAGACGGTGCTTGATCGCCGGAGGACAGGCAGCGCCGGCATGGGCGACCAGGCGGAAGGACGACAGGTCCGGGACGCCCACCTGCTCCCAGTGGGCGAACAGGCGCTGGAGGTGCGCGGGGACGCAGAACATCGTCGTCGGGCGCTCCCGTTCGATCGCTGCGGTGATCACGGCCGGGTCGAACGGACCGGGAACCACGATCCGGCCACCGGCGAGCAGGGTGCCCATCGCGAACCTCAGCGGCGCCGAGTGGTGCAGCGGACTGAGCACGAGGTTGACGTCATCGGCCGAGAAGTCCCACAGGTCACGCTCCTCGGCGACCAGAGCCGCTGCCGCGTCGTCGTCGAGCAGGCCGCTGTACACACCCTTGGGCGTGCCCGTGGTGCCGCTGGTGACATGCATCGGACGGGCCCGGGGGAGGCTGCGATGCGCTGTCGGGCCCGGGGACGGGTCCAGTGTGGCGAGCAGGTCGGCGGCCGCGTCCGGGGAGTCGATGACCAGGTCCGGACGTACGCCGTCCAGCACGCGGGTGCGCTCGTGCGTCGTGAGTCGCGGATCGAGGGGGACCGGGAAGACGCCCCTGGCCAGCAACGCCATCACCAGGTCGACGTAGTCGGCCGAACCGGGGAGCAGGAGGACGACCCGCTCGCCCTCGGCAGGAACGTGGGGGCGCATGTGCGCATCTTCTCACTGCCCACCCGGCGTGGTCGTCTTGCCCGACATGGTCCCGATAGGGAACGGTGGCGCCGTGGCTGAGACATGGGACTGGATTGCAGGCGCCATGGCAGGCATGACTCCGGCGTCCTATCTCGCGCTGGTCGTCGTGCTGGGCGTGGTGGCGCAGATCGTGGCGTGGCGGATCAAGCTGCCCTCGATCCTGTTGCTGCTCGTGATCGGGTTCGGCCTGGGACAGCTGGTGAGCCCGGAAGAGGTCCTGGGGCGCGCGGTGCTCTTCGGTGGCGTGAACATCGCGGTCGGCGTGATCCTGTTCGAAGGTGCGCTGTCCCTGAAGTGGCGCCAGGTGCGAGACCTCGGCAAGCCGGTGTGGCGGCTCTGCTCGGTGGTGGTGATGATCACGTGGGGGCTGATCTCCGCGGCCGCGGCGCTGGTCGGCTTCGAGCCGGAGGTCGCCCTTCTCGTCGGCGCGATCCTGGTGGTGACCGGCCCGACGGTGATTGCGCCGATCCTGCGCCAGCTGCGCCCGACCCGACGGGTCTCCTCGCTGCTGCGCTGGGAGGGCATCGTCGTCGACCCGATCGGTGCGGTGCTGGCGGTCCTGGTCTTCCAAGGCGTCCTGGCCGGTGGCGGGGGAGAAGCAGTGCCGGCCCTGGTGCTGATCCTGCTCAAGACTCTCGTGGTGGCCTTCGGGATCGCGCTGCCGCTGGGCTGGGCGCTGGACCAGCTGATGCGCCGACACGCCATTCCCGACTTCCTGCACGGCGTCACCTTCCTCGCAGCCGCCGTCGGCGCGATGGTGGGCTCCAACGCCCTGCAGTCCGAGAGCGGCCTGCTCACCGTGACCGTGCTCGGTGTCTTCCTCGGCAACCGCCGAGGCCTGCACCTCGAGCACGTTGCCGAGTTCAAGGAGCACCTGCAGGTGCTCTTCGTGGGCGGCCTGTTCATCGTGCTGGCTGGTCGGGTCAGCCCGCAACAGATCGCAGACGTCGCGCCCCAGGCGCTGGTCTTCCTGCTCCTGCTGGTGATCGTCGTACGCCCGGCCAGCATCGCGCTCGGACTCCTGGGCACCAAGGTGACCAGGGACGAGAAGCGGCTGCTGTCCTTCATGGCCCCGCGAGGCATCGTGGCGGCTGCGGTGACCAGCATATTCGCGCTGGAGTTCGCACACTCCGCCGACGAGGCCGCTGAGGAAGCCGAGAAGGCGTCGGGCGAGGAGGCCCAGCAGCTGCTCGCGCGCTCGCAGGACCTGGCGCACCTGGCCGACCAGGCCAGCCAGATGGTGCCGCTGGTCTTCATCGTCATCGTCTGCACGGTGGCCATCTATGGCTTGGGCGTCGGCCGGCTCGCGGAACGACTCGGCCTGGCCAACACGTCACCCCAGGGTGTGCTGTTCGTCGGCGGCCAGCAGTGGATCGTCGACGCAGCCAAGGTCCTTGACGAGTCGGGGATCACCACACTGGTCGTGGCGCGCGACTATGCCAAGCTCTCCCGGGCCAGGATGGCCGGGCTCACCACGGAGACCGCGAACATCCTCAGCGACTATGCGGTCAAGGACATGGACCTGGCCGGCATCGGAAGCCTGATCGCCTGCACGGACTCCGACGAGGTTAACGCGACTGCCGCGCGTGAGTTCGCGCATGTCCTGGGCCGGGCCAATGTCTACCAGCTGCGGCGCGAGGAGACCGAGGACGCGACGAAGGACAAGCGTCGCCGGGCTGCCTCGCACCTCAACGCCCGCACTGCCTTCACCCCGACCGCCTCGCACGAGGAGTTCACCCGGATGGTGGCGTCCGGGATGACGGTCAAGCGGACCCGGCTGACCAAGGAGTTCACCCTCGACGACTTCCTCGACCGATATGGCGAGGAGACCGTGCTGCTGTTCTCGCTCAAGGACGGGCAGGTGGAGGTCATGCACGACGACACCAGGCCGCCGCAGAGCGGGGTCAGCGTCGTCGCCCTGATCCGGGACGTCCCGGGCATCGAGCGGCCGGGGGACGCGCAGGAAGCACCCCAGACCTGATCGTCGCCCACCCCAACCCCGCTGGGTCCAGTGCTCGTGGGTGCGAGACGATGCCGTCACCACAACGTTCGTACGAGAGGAGCCCTCATGCATGTCGGCCTCACCGGAGGCGTCGCCTCGGGCAAGAGCACCGTGTCTGCGATCCTGGCCGAGCTCGGGGCCATCGTCATCGACTCGGACCTGCTGGCGCGTGAGGTCGTCGCCCCCGGCTCGGAGGGGCTCGCGGAGATCGTCGAGATCTTCGGGACCGGAGTGCTCGACGACGACGGTGCGCTCGACCGGCCGGCCATGGGAGCGATCGTCTTCGCGGACGAGGCCAAGCGCCGTCAACTCGAAGCGGTGATCCACCCGCGAGTCGGTGCTCGGGCCCTGGAGATCGCCGCGGCAGCAGGCACTGACGACGTCGTGGTCCACGACATCCCGCTCCTGGTCGAGACCGGCCAGGAGGCGAACTTCGACGCGGTCATCGTGGTCGACGTGCCCGAGGAGGTCCAGGTCGAGCGGATGATCAGCAACCGCCAGATGACCGAGGCGGATGCTCGCGCCCGGATCGCGGCGCAGGCGACTCGCGAGCAGCGCCGAGCCGTGGCCACGCACCTGATCGACAACACCGGAACGCACGAGGACCTCCGCCATCGAGTGGCAGAGGTCCTCGCGGAGCTGACTGGGCGCTAGGCCCTTCGGTCGTCGACTGTGCTCAGGCAGCCAGGTCCGGGTCGGCGAAGGTCCGGAGCTTCTGCAGCGCCTCGCGCTCGAGCTGGCGGACCCGCTCGGCGGAGATGCCGTGCTTGGCGCCGATGTCGGCGAGCTTGTGCTGGCGACCGTCGGTGAGCCCGTAGCGCGACCGGATGATGTCGGCGGCCCGCTCGTCGAGTTGCGAGACCAGGGCGTTGAGCCGGTCCCGGCTCTCGGTGTCGAGCACCTCGAGATCGGGACTGGGCGTCGTCTCCTGGGCCATCAGGTCACCCAAGGACGTGTCGCCGTCCTCGTCGACCGGGGTGTCCAGGCTGACGTGGTCGCGGCCCCAACGGATCAGGTCGAGGACCCGCTCGAACTCCATGCCGAGCTCGAGCGCGATCTCCTCGGGCTCGGGGTCACGGCCGAGCTGGCGCTCGAGGGTACGGCGCGCGCTGCTCACCTGGTTGAGTTCCT
>DATCYH010000479.1:0-7871 GCA_036570405.1 Nocardioides sp. | reverse complement strand
TCGCGTCTTCGAGACCCCGTCCAGGTGCGGGAATCCATCGATCCATGACGTCAGCCCTTCCACGTCGGTGCGGCTGACGACGAGCATGTCGCCGTTGTAGAGCGGCATGATCGCCATTGGGGCGGCGACCGCATGCTAACTGATCTGCTTGTCGATCGCAAGCCGCTTCTCGGGGTCGGTCTCCGCGGCGCTGGCTGCGATCAGGCGCGTGACTTCAGAGTCGTCGATGTTGCCAGGGTTGAGGGGCTGCCCGGGCAGGAAGGCGGTGCGGAACTGAAGGTTAGGCTCAGTCCTCGGCGAGGACGAGAATATTGCCCCGGCCGCCTTTCCCTGCACCCACTCGGTTATCGCATTGGTCGACGGGATCGGCTTCAGATTCATGGTGATGCCCACCGCCTTCAACTGTTCTTGAACTGCCTGCGCCACGCGATCCATCTTCGGGGAGTACACGATTGCCTCGAAGGTGAATCCATCCGGGTAGCCGGCGTCGGCCAACAGCTTGCGGGCCTTGTCGGGATCGGCTCCAACCTCCTGGTCCAGCTCGGGTACGTGGGCACGGTGTCCCTCCGGATAGAACTGCGCGGTCGCAGCCGCCTGACCGAACAACAGCGCCTGTGCGATCGCGTTCCGGTCCACCGCCAACGAGATTGCCTGGCGCACCTCCGGTTTGGCGAAGGCGGGCTGCAGACTCGGGTTGAAGAAGAAGCTCCCCGTCTCCAGTGCAGGTCCGGTGGTCAAGGTCAGCTCACTCGCGGCGCGCGCATCCTCGGCTTGGTCTGCGTCGATCCTCGCGATATCCACCTCTCCGGTACGCACCGCATTCAACCGCGCGTTGGGGTCTGCAATCACGGAGAGTTCGACGTTCGCGACCTTGATAGTGTCGGCGTTCCAATGGCCGCCGTTCTTTGCGAAGGAGATCGAGACGCCGGGCTGTTGTTTGGTGACCGTAAGCTGTCCGCTGCCCACCGGGATGTCGTCCGCGGCAAGGGCCTCGAACGTGGCAGGATTGACGATCATCCCCGGCCGATCCGAGAGGAGTGCCGGAAGGGTCGCGTCTGGCTCCTTCTGGTGGATCCGGATCGTATTGCCCTCTGCCTGCACGTTCGCGATCTTGGCCATGCTGGGTGCGATGCTCGACTCTGGCAGGCTGAGGGCGCGCTCGATGTTCTGCTTGACCACTTCCCCTGTGATGGGTGTGCCGTCGCTGAACTTCAGCCCATCACGCAGCTGCATGGCGAGTGTGGAGCCGCCGTCGTCGAAGTGCCACGACTTGGCTGCGCCGGGTTTCAAGTTGCCGGATGGGTCGGTGTACACGAGCCGGTCGTACACAAGTGAGAGGAGCTGAATCTCGGGACCACCGAGGCTGCGTGCCGGATCCCACGTCGATACCCCGATGAGATTTGCGACGCTCAGCGTTGCGTTCGGGTCCGGGGTGCCGCTCGACTCCTCGCTGCCTTCGCTTCCGCAGCCAGCGAGGACGAGTACAACAAGCAGTGCGAGTGCGGTCTTTACAGGGGACATGAGTGGCCTCGAATTCGATGATGGGCGGTTGAGTGTCCGTTGTCGCAGTCCTGGCGCGTGCCAGGCCTTGGGTGTGGGTGATGGACGTGGGTCACTGTCCCCAACGTCGTTGGTGACTTGTCTTGGTTCAACGGGGCAAACGGGCCCGGGCCTCAATCGGTTCGTGGGGTTGGGATTAGTCGTGGAGTCGCGGGACATTGCGCAGCTCTTCCGGGTCCGGGGTGACCAGATGGCAGGCGACGGCGCTACCGCCGGGGACCGGCCGAAGTGCCGGGGGGCTCGTTCGGCACTCGTCGATCACAAGCGGGCAACGAGTCTGGAATGCGCAGCCTGTCGGTGGGCTTGTGGGGTCGGGAAGGTCGCCCTTGACCAAATAGTTCTTCCGGTCGGGGCGGTCTGCGGGGTTTGGACGGGGCACCGCGGCCAGCAGCGCCTGGGTGTAGGGGTGTTGAGGGTTGCGGAGGACCTGCTCGGTGGGCCCTTCCTCCACGACCTTGCCTAGGTACATGACCAGGACCCGGTCAGCGACATTGCGGACGACGGCAAGGTCATGGGAGACGAACAGGTAGGCCATCCCTAGACGTTGGCGGAGTTCGATGAGCAGGTTCATGACCTGGTTCTGTGTCGAGACGTCCAAGGCGCTTACCGCTTCGTCGCAGATCAGGAGAGCGGGGTCCAATGCCATCGCGCGCGCGATGGCGATGCGCTGGCGTTGACCCCCGGAAAACTCGTGTGGGTAGCGATGCCGGTGAGCGGCGTTCAGCTCGACGAGGGCGAGAAGCTCCTCGACGCGACGGGTCAGTGCCGCGCCCTTGACCGCCTTCATCATCTGTAGGGGTTCCGCGATGCTCTCCCCGATGGTCATCGTCGGGTCGAGGGAGGAATACGGGTCTTGGAACACCATCTGTACTCGCCGACGAGACGGACGGAATGCGCGCTCTGACATCGCGGTGATGTCCGTACCTTCGAGTATGATCCGTCCCGCGGACGCCTTCTCCAACTTGATGATCGCTCGGGCGGTCGTGGACTTGCCAGATCCGGATTCACCCACAATCCCCACCACTTCTCCGGGGGCGATGGTGAAGGAGACATCGCGGACAGCCTGGAGGTGGCGTGCGCGCCCCAGTCCGGCGGAGATCTTGAAGGTGACTGCTAGATCCTCGACCTCGAGCACGGGCGGCGTGTTCATCGGGCTCCTTGGAAGGGTAGGTCATGGTGGCGGCATCGAGACTGGGTGGCGCCCTCAAGCGAGGTCAGCGGCGGATGCTCGGACCGGCAGTCATCGCTGGCATACGGGCAGCGTCCGACGAATGCGCACTGCAGACGTTCGAGGACCTGGGGAGGACGGCCCGGGATGATTGGAAAGTGGCCCCGGGGGCCGTCGATCCTAAGCGTCGACCGGAGCAGTCCCTCGGTATAGGGATGCCGGGGCGAGGCAAACAAGGAGTCCGCGTCCGCCTGCTCGACGATCTCGCCGTTGTACATCACGGCGACGCGGTCGCAGATCTCGGCCACCACGCCCATGTTGTGGGTGACGAGGATGACGGCCAGACCCATCTCGGCCTGGATCTCGGCCAGAAGTTCCAGGATTTGGGCTTGGATGGTGACGTCGAGAGCTGTGGTCGGCTCGTCGGCGATGAGGACATCTGGCCGGCACATCAACGACATCGCGATCATCACGCGCTGGAGCATGCCGCCCGAAAACTCGTGCGGGTAGCTGTCGACACGTTCGCGGGCGTTAGGGATACCGACTAGGTCGAGTACCTCGATCGCCCGGGCCCGAGCCTGTGCGCGGGAGACCTTCTGGTGATTTCGAACTCCCTCCCCCAGCTGATCGCCGATCCGCAGCGCCGGGTTCAGGCTGGTCATCGGCTCCTGGAAGATCATCGCCATCCGGTTGCCCCGCATTTGCCGGATCGTGCGAGGGTCAGCACCGACCAGCTCCGTGTCGCCCATCTTGACCGTTCCAGACGACACTCGAGCCACCGCCGGCAACAACCCCATCAACGCGAGACTCGTCATCGTCTTACCCGATCCGGACTCGCCGACGATTCCCAAAGTCTCACCGGGCGCGACGTTCAACGAGACGCGATCGACTACATTCCGCCACCCGGTCGGGGTGCGTACCTGCACAGCAAGGTCGTCCACCGCCAAGACCGGACCGGGAGGCGGCCCTGAGGAGGCTGCGCGCCATTCATCCAGCATCGTCACGAGTCGCTCCTGTCCCGGCGCAAGGCGTCGCGCAGCCCATCGCCGATCAGATTGAAGGCCAAAACGGTGATCGCAATCGCCAGGCCCGGAAAGAGAATGAGCGTCGGCGCGCGGCTGGTGAAGCGGGAGGCTGCTCCCAGCATGCTTCCCCAGCTAGCGTCGGGTGGCTGAACACCGAGCCCAAGGAAGCTGAGACCCGCTTCAATCAGCATCGCGGTCCCAGCCATGAGGGACGCGAAGACGATCAATGGTGGCAATGTGTTGGGAAGCACATGCCGCACGATGATCCGTGTGGCCGGGGATCCAAACGTACGTGCAGCATGGATGAACGTCTCGTTCTTGATGCCGAGGACGACGCCACGGACGAGCCGCACCACCCGCGGTGCGGCGACGATGCCCACCGCCAACATCGCGTTGTGCAGGCCCGGCCCCAGCGCGCCGATGATGGCGATGGCCAGGATCACCGGTGGATAGCTCATGCCTGCCTCGGTGATGAGCATGATGAAGCGATCCACTCGGCGGCCGGCGTAACCAGCGATCAGGCCCGGGACCACTCCGAGGGCGATCGCGATGCCTGTTCCCTCCAATCCCGCGAGCAGAGAGATGCGTCCTCCGTAGAGAAGGCGACTCAGCACGTCGCGGCCGACTTCGTCGGTTCCTAGCAGGTGTGACGAGCTGGGTGGCTGGAGGACCGCGGAGAGGTCTTGTGTCCGTGGGTCCGCGGGCGCGAGCATTGGCGCGAAGATGGCGGCAAGCGTGACGAGACCCAAGACGACAAGGGCGGCGACGGCAACGCGGTCGCGCACGAGTCGTCGTAGGAAGGTCGGTCCGGATCGGCCGGTGTCTGCCGCGTGCCCTGTTTGCCGTGCGTACTCGTCGGCGAACCGATCCCAGGCGGCGTTGCCGGTAACGAGTGACTTGCCGGTGCCCGGTTCGGCAACTTGGTGTGCTCGAGGGTTCACAGCGCACGCACCTTGGGGTTGAGCCAGCCGTAAAGTGCATCGGTCAGCAGGTTGATGATCATCACGATGAGCGCGGCGACAACCACGACACCTTGGAGGATTGGGAAGTCCTTCTCATAGACGGCCTGGATCGCCAGGCTCCCCATACCAGGCAAACCGAAGATCTGCTCGACGATGGCCGAGCCGCCCAGCATGAAGGCGATCTGGAAGCTGAGGATGGTGACGACCGGGCTGGCGGCGTTCTTCAACGCGTGCTTGAAGAGGACGACTCGCTCGCGGGTTCCCTTAGAGCGGGCGGTGCGTACGTAATCCTGCTCGAGGACAGTGATCATGGCGCTGCGCGTGTGACGAGCCAACTCGGCTGCAGGTGCTGCGGCAAGGGTGGCGGCGGGAAGGGCGAGCCCGAGGAACCATTCTCCCGCACCATCGGAGATTGGGACGTACCCGCCAGCGGGGAAGACCCCGAGATTGACCGCAAAGACTGTGATGAGAACTAGCCCCAGCCAGAAAGCGGGAACAGCGATCCCGACTGACATGAACACCGTGAGCGCACGGTCGACCCACGAACCCCGACGTGCCGCCGCGTAGATGCCGGCCGGCACCCCTACGGTGATCGCGATCGAGATTGCGAACACCGTGAGCCACGCGGTCACGGGCAAGCGCTGCATGATCAAGTCCGTGACTTGTGCACCCGAGTACAGCGATTCGCCGAAGTCTCCGCGGATGACGCCTGCAAGCCAGTCGACGTACTGGGCGTAGATCGGGCGGTCGAGGCCCATCACCTCACGGATACGCTCGATCTGATCCGGCGTCGGATTGTCACCGGCGAGAGTGACCGCTGGATCGCCTGGTAGCAGCAGCACGAGGCTGAAAGCTCCCAGCGTGATCAGGAGCAGTAGCGGCACCATGCGGCCCAAACGGCCCAGAAGCAACCTGGTCATCGGCTGTCTCCAATGACGCGAAATGCGCGGCGAGATGGCAGGCGCGAACGCGGGCATCTCGCCGAAGCGGGGACGCGGGCAATCACTTTTCCTGGTCGGGGCTTCACCGGACTCGCCTCTCTTTCTTCGGGAAGGCAGTGCTGACGGCCTTGATCGATGCCGTCGTGTGACCGCCGACACGTTATGACTGATTACGAGGAAACCAGCAGTGTCACGCAGTGTCAAGGGACCTGATAAAGGCAAGGGCTGCCACCAGGCCTCGCGAACGCGCTGGCGGAGCGATGACAGGCACCTTCCCCGTGGTCGAGGTCGACCCCGCCGGCCTCGAGGTGGTGGACCATGTCCCCGACCGCGGCGTCGAGCACGCCCGCACCGCCGTCGACCATGCCGCCGCGACCTTTCCGGCCTGTCTCCGTCGCGCCTCGTCACCGCTCCGACGTGCTGCGTCGAGCCCACGAGCTGATACTGCGCGACAAGGACGAGCTCGCCGCGCTCATCTCCCGCGAGAACGGCAAGTCCTTGACCGACCCCGCTGGCAAGGTCGGTCTACGCCGCTGAGTTCTCCGCTGGTTCTCCGAGGAGGCGGTGCGGCCGGGCGGTGAGTACGGCGAGTCCCGGCAGGCAGAGCGCACACCCTCATCTCGCTTCGCCCGGTCGGGGTCCGCGTTCGACGAGCGCCCCAGCGGCAACTCGTCGACGGCCATAGCTGATGAGCAGGTGGACTCCCTCGGTCGTGAGTGACACGACCGGGGAGCACATCGAGGCACCTCGTCGGCGGGACCTCGAGATCGAACCGGCCGGGAGGTGCGGGCCCGGCATTCTGAAGGTGCGGCCCGGCGTTCTGACGTCACCCGGCGCATGTCAAGGTGCTTGATATAGTGTGTTCGTCATGGCCCGCAAAGGGTTCATCGGTGGATCCAGGCTTAGAGCGCGGCACGGAGAACACGCAGATCCCCTACCCGCTGGGATCTGCGTTCGCCGTCATCGCCGAGGGGCCTGTCCGACATCGTATTTCCTGACACACCCGACGCCGTCACCTCTCTACTACTGTCCGGTTACTGTCCGGTCGAGAGCCACTCCGGACAGTTTGCGGCCGTCAACACCTAACCCGTTTCCGCAGGTCAACCGCACAATGCCGTCGACTGCCATCACCAACCCTTCACATGGGACTGCTCCCCGGCTAACAGCTTGCGCCTCGTGGTGATTCACAAAGAACAGTTCAGGTAATCACAATTGCACCCCAGGGCCCGCAGTGCCCGCATGCCCTCGGCCTCTGAGAACGACGTCGACGATCGACCGAAGCGTCAGTCCTATGAACTTCATACCGTTCCAGACGAAAAGAACGATCAGCACATTGAGCCAGAGTGGTCGGGGCTCACCGCCGAGGTGAACCGCGAGGCCAGCGCACACTACGTTGGCTCCGGCAACGATCGGGGCCGCGATAACCGCGTGGATACCCCCATGAGCACGAATCTGACGCGCCAGAACGTTCGACGGTGCATAGCGGCCCACCAGCCGCTGCAGTTCGAATGCAGCCAACGCGGACAGGTAGAAGATGAGGAACATGCGGCCTCCGATTGGTCCTCGCCTGTCTAGACGTTATGCAATGGACATAGCGAAAGACGACGGTGCCCTGTGGACAAGTGCCTCACGACCTGCGGCGGGTCAGATTCTCAGGCCGGTCGCGAGGGATAGTTGCCCGGCAGGCGAGTCGCCTACTCGCGACTGAGCAGCAGCCTGCGATAACGATTGGGCGGCCTGATCGCGATCCGCACGCTGGGCGTCTGAGCGGGGCGAGGGGCCGAGGGCGAGAGCCGTCGAGATCTGGTAGCGATCTCGGTAGGCCGCGACCGTCGCCACGGCCGCTCGCCATCGTTTCTGCTTCATCGGGTCGCGCGGCGGCCAGCCCAGGCGGCGAACCCACGGTTCGTTCGCCGCTAGCGCTGCATCGGCACACACCTCGGCGCGAGTCTGTATAAGGGCCGCTCGGTCGTCGAGCGCCCGGCGGTAGGCAAGCGTCATCGAGCCGAGCGCAGTTGGGACGAGGCCCGCGACGAACCTCGTGGGACCAGTCGGTCGAGTGTGTCGCAAGCGAGCGGCGCGGTTGAGGCGGTACTGGAGTACCGCAGCGGGGTCGTGAGCGTCGGCCAGTTGATGCTGCGCGACAACTTGTTTGAGAAGGCCCTCCGGGTCATAACCCATAGCTTCGACTCTGCGCAGGGCGGCGGCCAGCGGA
>DATCYH010000478.1:0-5612 GCA_036570405.1 Nocardioides sp. | reverse complement strand
CAACCCTTTCGACGCGGCGCCGTGCCGTCATCGTCGATTTCGATGAAGTTTGCCTCCGGGGTACAGAGAATTGGTGTCAATGACTCGCGTGATGGTGGTCGACGACCACGAGCTGCTCGCCGACAGCCTCCAGGCTGCGCTAACGGTCGAGGGCCTCGAGGTCGTGCGCCCGAGCTCGTTCGACGCTTCGGTGCTGCTCGCTGAGGCCGCCGAGTGGTCGCCTCAGCTCGTGCTGCTCGACCTCGGCCTGCCCGACGACCAGTCGACGCTTCCGATGGTGCGGCCGCTGGTCGACCTCGGCGCCAAGGTCGTGATGGTGACCGCCGAGACCGACCGAGCCCGGCACGCTGAGTGCGTCGCCGCGGGTGCGATCGGCATCGTGTCGAAGACCGTGTCGTTCGACCGCCTCGTGGAGGTGGTCCTCGACGCCGTCGCCGGGCGCCCTCTGATGACCAACGCCGAGCGCGAGGACCTCCTGGCCGATCTGCGCCAGCGTCGCGCCGACGAGTCCGAGCGGCTCGCCCCCTTCGAGAAGCTCACCGAGCGCGAGCGAGAGGTCCTGGCGGGGCTCATGCAGGGCCTGGCCGCCGAAGCGCTCGCCAACGAGCTCTTCGTGTCGATGGCCACCATGCGATCGCACATCCGCTCGATCCTGAGCAAGCTCGGAGTGCGCTCCCAGCTCGCCGCGGTAGCCATGGCCCAGGCTGCCGGCTGGACGCCCTGAGCCGTAGGGGCACAAACGAGCAATCCCCAATTTTGGGGATGCCCTTGTAGCCGACGACGCCCACTCTCAGTGGTGGAGCGGAGCGGAGATTCGTCGGGCTGATGTGGTCGCCTTGCCCGGCGAGGAGCGAATGGCGAAACCGACCTCCTTCGGAAGCACCACAACCAAGGAGATTCGGAATGAAGCGAAAGACCGTACTGAAGACCATCGGCGTAATCGCCGCTGGTGCAGCGCTCGTGGGTGGCGGCACGTTCGCCGCCTGGAGCGACTTCGCTGAGATCGACGGCGCCGCTGGCGCCGGCGTCCTGCAGCTGACCGTGTCCAACACCAGCAGCGGCTCCACCTCGATGGGGTTCGGCAACATGGCCCCCGGTGAGTTCAAGATCCAGGAGCTCTACGTGGCGAGCAACGACGCGGAGTCGGTTCCCAACGGCACCCTGACCCTCGACGTCCTCAACCTGCTCGACACTGAGGGCAACGGCCTCACTGCCACCGGGGTCGGCAACAACTGCACCACGAACTCCGAGCTGGCCGAAGAGGGCGGCGTTGGTTGCGGCAGCGTCGGCGAGTTCTCAGAGGACGCCTTCATCCAGATCGCCCACAAGGCAGCAGTTGGCGGCGTCTGCAGTGGCGGCGGCTACGGGGGCCACCTTCAGGGCACCCTGGCGTCAGTCGTCGCCGCCGGCCCGATCACCCTCGACGCCGACGTGGCGCCGGGCGAGGGCCGTTGCATCCGCCTCGAGCTCGGTCTCGCTGATGGCCCCAACGGCTCCGGTGGCACCCTGGTCGACTGGGACGGCGGCGCCCAGAGCACGAACCGCTCGCAGGGCGACAGCGCGACGTTCGACATCCGCCTCGACCTCACTCAGAACATCTAGGTCTGAGCTGACCAGTTGAAAACACGACAGGTGGGCGGCGCCCCTTCGGGGGTCCGCCCACCTCTCGGCTCTCCCGCTGACCCGAAGGGGTAGTTCCGTGGCACACCGCCTATCTCGACTCACGTGGACGATCGCCAAGAGTGCACTGGTCGTGTGCGCGGTCGTGCTCGTGGCGGCGCTGACTGTCCCGCGACTGATGGGCGGCGCGACGCTCACCGTTCTGAGCGGGAGCATGAGCCCCACGATCCCCAAGGGATCGATCGTGCTCGTCAAGCCAGTCGACCCGCAGTCGCTCGACGAGGGCGATGTGATCACCTGGCAGGTGCGACCCGGGGAGTCCACCTACATCACACACCGCATCGTCGAGATCGACGATGCACGTTCGCTTTCGTTCATCACCCAAGGTGACGCGAACCCTTCGCCTGACATCGACAAGGTGCCGGCTGGGGCAGTTCGGGGACGCGTGCTCTTTCACGTTCCATTCGTTGGCTCCGCGACCGATCTGATCCGTAGCCGGGTCGGGCTGGCAGGACTCGCGATCGTCGCCGGCATCACACTGCTGATAGGCCAGATCAAGACACTGCGTTCGCACGGGGCTGATCGCGACGAGCTCGAGAGCTCGAACCCCGACACCGAGGCTGCTGACCCCGAGTCCGCTGAGACGAGCGAGCCAGCGCTTGCTTCGTCGTTCAAGGAGAGCGTTTCTGACTATGTCTCATAGGAAGCGCCTCGTCCTTGGCGTCATGACCGGGGCCTGTCTCGTGTTCGTCTCGTTGCAGGGCCTCACCACGTACGCCCGCTACTCGGACGGGACGACGATCGCCGCGTCGGCCGGAGCCGGAACCTGGGTTTCAACAGTCGCACCAGCTGCGTGCATCGACATGACCTTCGACGGTGACCCGATCGTCGGGACCGACGGACCCGACGTGCTGCTGGGCACGCCGGGGAACGACCTCATCCTCGGCCTCGGTGGGGACGACCTCATCTTCGGCGGCGCTGGAAACGATTGTCTGGTGGGTGGCGCGGGCAACGACTACCTCGGCGGCAACGGGTCTGCTGTAGCGATGTTCCTGAGCGGGCCCGCCACGCCGCTGAAGGACCTCTTCCTCAAGCTGTTCGACGACGGCGACGACGTCCTACTCGGTGAGGATGGGAACGACCTGATGTTCGGAGGTCCGGGTACGGACGAGCTGTTCGGTGGCCCGGGCAACGACATACTCGGCACGCTTTCCATCATCTCGGGCGACTCGCTCCAGGGCGACTCAGGCTCAGATCTGCTCCTCGGGCCGTGGGCGGGATCCGTCGATGGCGGGTCCTCGCTCACTATCCCCGACACGGAGATCGACATCTGCGTCTTCCCGCCGCCGTTCCTCCCTTGGATACCGCCGCTTGCCCTGAACAACTGCGAGGATCCGGGGGCGGCTCCTCTGTCGGCGCGAAGCGGTCTGATGGCCGACGAGCCAGATGAGGAGCTCCGGGAACCGGACGGTGCGCCCGATGAGACCAAGGATCCGGTTGGAGATGGGGTACCCGACCCCACCTCGCCGACGGACGAGGACGGGTCCGTGGAGGAGGGGGACGACGAGGGCGACGAGACGCCGATCAGCGAGCCTCTGATCTCGACCTATCCGCCGACTGCTGAACCTCCACTGGCCGATCCGCCGGCTGGTCCGCCAGCCGACGATCCGCCGGCAGACGATCCCCCGGCAGACGAGGGCTCCGAGCCGAGCAAGCCGGCCCTCGAGCCACTTGAGACCGACACGAGCGAGAAGGCAGAGATCGGATGAGGTCGATGCGAGGTGCTCAGCTGCAGTCGCCCGCGTTGCGTTTCGCCGTGACACTGGTGATCGTCTGCATCCTCAGCATCGCGACGGCCGGTTCGTCTCACGCCCAGGTGCCCGCTGTCCAAGTCGAGGTGATGGACGGTGGTCCGGTCTTCGACATCGACAACCTGTACCCAGGGGCCTCGACCGACTCGACCGTACGGGTCACCAACCTGCGCGCTGAGCCGGGCAATCTGACGCTCAGCGCAGTGGACATCGTCGACGAGAGCAAGTGCAGTCCAGCCGAGAACAGGGCAGGCATGCCGTGCGGAGGGGGAATCGGTGCCCTTGGTGCACAGGTCGTACTCACCATCGAGCGACTCCTACCGGGTGGCGGCACGACGCCGGTGTGGACGGGTGATATCTACTCGTTGATCAATGTCGACCTCGCTACGGCCATCCCTGGCGGCGCGGTCTGGGAATACCGCTTCACGGCCCTCCTCCCGAGCATCTCCGGCAACGAGACCCAGGAGGATGAGCTCGGGTTCAAGCTCAGGTTCAACCTCGCTGGAGAGAACGGCGGCGGAGGTGGGACCACAGGGGGCGATCCTCCCGGCTCGGACACCGGTGGTACCGACAGCCCAACCGACGGCGGCACCGATGACGGGGGCACCGATGACGAGGGCACAGACGGAACCGATGGCAGCACCGGTGGATCAGGTGGCGGCGGCGAGACCACCGCTGGCGGCGCGGACGGCACCGAGGTGCTCGGCTCAGTCGTGACCCGGCCAGGTGCCGGAGGAGCCCAGGTATTCGGACTGTCACTGCCCCGCACTGGGGCAGAGATCGCTCGTGCGCTCACGGTGGCGACGGCGGCGCTGTTGGCTGGCGGAACGATGCTCGCCGCTACCGCGCAGCTGCGACGTCGCCGAGTCCTGTAGCTGGAAGTCCTGGGACCTCTGATCGACGACCCAGCTCGACTGCAGTCGATGCGCCGCAGTGAGTCCGCTCTATGGGCCTCGAGGATCGGATGAGCTCGGGCAGGGTCGGCTCGGTACGCCTGACAGGTGGCTGAGACAGGATCGTCCGGACGGTCGCGGCGACCGTGTCCCGCGAGACAGGCGGGACCGTGCCGAGGATGTTCTGCCTCAGGTAAACCTTGCAGCTCTGCCATCTGGCTCCAGCGACCACGCGTGACAACGACAACTGCCCGCTGGCGTGCGCTGTCAGAGACAACGAGGACAGGCTGGCACCGAGATCCGGTCCCGGAAGCCGCGGAGGAACGCGGTCCACGGCACCTCGTCTTCAACCGCCGCAAGTGCTGAGCTCCTACCTATTGACGCGGCGGCGACGGACCGGGGGACGGTTCCGTGGTCCTGGCCTTCGATCCGAGTCATGTCGAGGTACCCCTTAGGGGAGGCGGCGTGGTCGACCAGCCCGTCCTGCTAGTTCCACCACTCCACGCCGGGCGCCAAGTCGTCGGCTCTGTGGGCGGGCGGTTAGAGGCTTCCAAGGATGAGTATCCCGGAACGCCTCGGGGCTGCTCTCTCGGGCTCGGAGGGGCAATGTACAAAGGACCCTGGACCGGAGGGCCGAAATCCTTGCCGTTGCGGTGATCTTTGTTACGTCGTTTGCCGGATTGCTGCAGACGCTGGGACTCTGTGGCTACGTGAGCCGATGGCCCGCGCCCACCGCTTCGCCTGCAAGGCCGCCGCGGCGGTGCCGCACGAGGGGGGCTAGGCATTTCGCAGCCGGTCGACCTGGCCTGGGTGCCACTCGAGCCCTCAGGTGCCGAGCTATGATCTGTCCTTGAGCAGCGAGGGAGGGCTCGAGACGTTCGGCGGCCGAAGCAGCGCCAGTTGGAGGAACTGCCGCCTTGCTGGGCTGGGAAGCGAGGGACCGCGCTCGCTGCCCCCGTCGGCGGTGAGATCTGCCAATTGACGTTCGTCTTTGGCGCGACCCGTGCCGGACCCGCTGAGCATGACCAACGTCGTTACCATCCCGCCGAACACAGCCCCGAGCAACAGGGGTGACTGAGCCATCGTGCGCAAGGCGGTCCCCCACCCGCGGAGCTCCACCAACTTCCCGCCTGCGACCTGGTCGACGGTGGGCTCCCAAGGGTCGACGAAGTCGTTGTTGTCGCCCTGCAGCCTGAGGCGTCCGTCGGGCAGGACATCCACCACCCGGTGGATCACCAGCAGGTTCCCGTCAGACTTGGCTGCGGTCTTGAACGCCACGACGTCGCCC
>DATCYH010000477.1:0-1924 GCA_036570405.1 Nocardioides sp. | reverse complement strand
CCGCCATGTTCGTGCTCGTTGACGTCGCCCACTTCGCTGCTGCGTACGCACGGAGCCTGGAGAGCGCCATCACCAAGACCGCCGAGGAGACCGGCGGTCCGAGAGGCGTTGAGAGAGAGCCGAGGCCGTGATCGTTCAGCGAGCAGAGGTTGACTGCTACCGATCACCGTCCGACACGCAGGCTCGGATGCGAAAGACGGCTTCATGACTACTAGTCATGCCGCCGCACAGGTGTCGCCCTACCCGCATCGGATCGGTGGGCACTGTGGGTCCGGCGCTCTGCGAGACCTGCTGGAGTGGGCCGGACTCGGATGGGACGGCCCTCCCAGCGAAGGTCTGGTGTTCGCTCTCGGCGGCGCGCTCGGTCTCTCCTATGTGCGCTCGGTAGGCCTTTTCCCACCCCTGTACCTGGTTGGCCGTGGCGGAGAGCTCGAGCTGGATCTGCCTCGTCGGCTTGGCGCAGCGGCCGAGCAGCGGGTTACTGATGATCCCGCCGAGGGGTGGAGCTGGGTACGCGCCGAGATCGAGGGCGGTCGTCCAGTCATGCTCTGGGCTGACATTGCCGAGCTGCCATATCTGCGCGTCAAACTTTCGATGAACCGCCACGACATCGTGGTCATCGGGTTCGATGACCATGCGCTCTGGTGGTCGACAACGATCGCGAAGACGTCCAGGAGGTCCCCTACGAGGCCCTTGCGCGGGCCCGCAGTTCCACGTCGTTCCCGCAACCGACGCGACACACGCTGTATGACATCAGGTGGCCCGCCGAGCTGCCGGATCTGGCGTCCGCGGCGGCTGAGGCATTCGCCCAGTCAGCCCAAGCGGTGAGCAATCCCACCAGCGCCACCAGAGTCTTCGACGAGCTACCCTCAGAACCGGGTGACGCCGCCGGTCTGATGGTCCGCAGCGCAGGAGTCGCCGCAGCGCATGCCTTTGCCACGGACATTGCGGGCTGGGAGCGCCACGACGACGAGGAACTCGAAATCATGTTGTTCAGCCTCGGCGCGTTCATCGAGAAGGCAGGCACAGGCGGCGGCCTCTTCCGCCGGCTGCTGGCCCAGGGGGCTTTCGAGATCGCCCAGATGACCGGGGATGAAGCAACCACCTCATCGGCGCGGTCAGCCAGCCGAGCCGCAGAGGCCTGGACGACGGTGGCCCGTTCGGCCACCGCCCGGGATAAGCCGGCACGCAGTCGAGTTCGCGACGCCGCGCAGTCGGCCTTGGCCCTTCCGGAGCTCGAGGCCATGCTGACCCAAGACCTCCACGGGTCAAGTCCCAGGTAGTGGTGTAGCGCTGCGTTCCTCCTGTTTGGTCATGCGGTGAGGGAGGGCAGCTGATCAGCTCCGATCTCGGTTTCGGTGTTGGGGACGACGGTGACGCGGCAGCGGGCGAGGACCTCGAGGCCGAGGTAGCGGCGGCCTTCGGCCCATTCGTCGGTCTGCTCGGCCAGGACCGCGCCGACGAGTCGCACGATGGCCTCGCGGGTGGGGAAGATGCCGACGGCGTCGGTGCGTCGGCGGATCTCGCGATTGAGGCGTTCGGCGGGGTTGTTGGACCAGATCTGGGTCCAGACGTCTTTGGGGAACTCGGTGAAGGCCAGGATGTCGGCGCGGGCGGTGTCGAGGTGGGTGTGGACCTCGGGGAGCTTGCCGTCGACGTAGTCGAGAAGCCGGTCGAACTGGGCGTGCACCGAGGGTCGGTCGGGCTGGTCGTAGACGCTGTGCAGCATCGCCTTGACCGCTGGCCACATGCTCTTGGGCGTCACCGACATCAGGTTCGCTGCGTAGTGGGTGCGGCATCGTTGCCACGCGGCACCGGGCAGGTTCGCTGCGATCGCGTCGACCAAGCCCGGGTGGGCATCTGAGGTGACCAGCCGGACCCCGGACAGGCCGCGTGCTGTGAGGTCGGCGAAGAACTCATTCCA
>DATCYH010000476.1:0-2193 GCA_036570405.1 Nocardioides sp. | reverse complement strand
CCGCGCGCGGGCGTGACCTATGAGGCCGCCTCCCAGCTCAAGCCGGTCTTCCGCCCCGACGGCGTCGTCACCGCGGCCAACTGCTGCCCGCTCAACGATGGCGCGGCTGCCGTCGTGATCATGTCCGACACCAAGGCGGCCGAGCTGGGCCTCAAGCCGCTGGCCCGGATTGTGTCCACCGGCGTCTCCGGGCTCTCCCCCGAGATCATGGGCCTCGGTCCGGTCGAGGCGTCCAAGCGCGCCCTGGCCAACGCCGGCATGAGCATCGGTGACATCGACCTCGTCGAGATCAACGAGGCCTTCGCTGCGCAGGTGGTGCCGTCCTACCAGGACCTCGGCATCGACATCGACCGCCTCAACGTCAACGGTGGCGCCATCGCCGTCGGACACCCGTTCGGCATGACCGGTGCCCGCCTGCAGAACACGATGATCAACTCGTTGGACTGGCACGACAAGTCCACCGGCCTGATCACGATGTGCGTCGGCGGCGGCCAGGGCATGGCGCTGATCCTCGAGCGCATCTGAGCCACCGCAACATCCGGACCGCGCTCTGGTCCGTTCACAGGCCCCGGGCACACGCCGTGCCCGGGGTCTGTGCGTTGTGCAAACGAACGGGTAGTTGCGTCTAGACTCCTCGCCATGAGTGACGACGCCTCGCCCGCAACCGCGACAGGGACGCGTTGGCTCGATCCCGATCAACAGCGCGCTTGGCGCGCCTACATGGTCGGCACCATCCTGCTCACCGACCGTCTCGACGACGAGCTCCGTGGCAGTTTCGGCATCGGGCTCAACGAATATGAGGTGCTCGTCCGTCTCTCCGAACGAGAGGACCACTCTCTTCGGATGTCAGCGCTTGCCGACGCGATGCGGTTCAGCCGAAGCCGGGTCACCCACACCTTCAAGCGGATGGAGACCGCCGGCCTGGTGCGGCGCAGCGAGGCCAAGGACGACGGCCGCGGGATCTTCGCGCACCTCACCGAGAAGGGCCGCGAGCTCCTCGTCAAGGCAGCGCCCACCCACGTGGACGGCGTCAGGTCGCACCTGCTCGACCTGGCCTCGGATGACGACTTCGCCGCCCTCGGCCGCGTGATGAACTCAGTGGTCGACAAGCTCGCCCAGCAGCACCCGGAGGCGGACCTCCGCACTCCTGGCAGCTGACCCGCCCGCCGGTTCCGGTAACGAGGCGCAGGCCAGCGACTCGCGACCGACCCCGTGCGGGATCAGTCGCGAGTCGATGACGTGCTGGATCAGTCGCGGGTGAGGCGGCGGTGCGTGACCCGGTGCGGGCGCGCGGCCTCGACGCCGAGGCGCTCGACCTTGTTCTCCTCGTAGGCTGCGAAGTTTCCCTCGAACCAGAACCACTTGGCCGGGTCCTCGTCGTCGCCCTCCCAGGCGAGGATGTGGGTGGCGACGCGGTCGAGGAACCACCGGTCGTGCGAGGTGACCACGGCGCAGCCGGGGAACTCCAGCAGCGCGTCCTCGAGCGAAGAGAGGGTCTCGACGTCGAGGTCGTTGGTGGGCTCGTCGAGCAGCAGCAGGTTGCCGCCCATCTTCAGGGTCAGCGCCAGGTTGAGGCGGTTGCGCTCACCACCGGAGAGGACACCGGCCTTCTTCTGCTGGTCGGGCCCCTTGAACCCGAACGACGCCACATAGGCACGCGAGTTCATCTCGAAGTTGGCGACCTTGATGAAGTCCAGGCCGTCGGAGACGACCTCCCAGACGTTCTTGCCCGGGTCGATGCCTCCGCGGCTCTGGTCGGCATAGGAGATCTTCACCGTCTGGCCGACCTTGAGGATCCCGGAATCAGGTTCCTCCGAGCCGGTGATCATCCGGAAGAGGGTCGTCTTGCCGACACCGTTGGGACCGATCACGCCGACGATGCCGGCGCGGGGCAGCTTGAAGTCGAGGTCGTTGATCAGGGTGCGGCCCTCGAAGCCCTTGTTCAGATCTTCGGCCTCGAGGACGATGTCGCCCAAGCGCGGACCGGCCGGGATGTTGATCTCGGAGGTGTCGATCTTGCGGGCCTTCTCGGCCTCGGCAGCCAACTCCTCATAACGCGCCAGACGCGACTTGCTCTTGGTCTGGCGGGCCTTGGCGTTGGAGCGGACCCACTCGAGTTCCTTCTCGAGCATCTTCGCGCGCTTCGCGTCCTTGGCGCCCTCGATCTTGAGACGGTCCTTCTTCGTCTCGAGA
>DATCYH010000475.1:0-1606 GCA_036570405.1 Nocardioides sp. | reverse complement strand
GAGCGACTCCTCGTCGAGGCCCGGCGTGACCGGGCGAGCGAGGTCGACGTACCTCTGCCGAGCAGCCTGTCCGCCACCACCCTGGCCCGGCTCCGCGACGACCCCGAGGGCCTGGCTCGCGACCTGGCCCGCCCGATGCCGCGACAGCCTTCTCCGACTGCTCGCTTCGGGACCCGGTTCCACGCTTGGGTCGAAGCACGCTTCGGGCAGCAGAGCCTGCTCGATCCCGACGACCTGCCGGGCCGCGCCGACCTGGGCATCGACGACGAGTCCGACCTCAAGCAGCTCACCGAGCGCTTTGCCTCGGGTCCGTTCGGTCAGAGGGCACCGCTTGCCATTGAGCCGCCGTTCGCCCTGGTGCTCGGCCAGCAGGTGGTCCGTGGCCGGATCGACGCGGTCTATCTCGAGCACGACGGCACCCACCTGGTCGTGGACTGGAAGACCAACCGGGCGCCCAACGCGGACCCGCTCCAGCTGGCGGTCTACCGGTTGGCGTGGGCCGAGCTGAACGGGTTGCCCGTGGAGAAGGTGCGCGCGGCCTTCCACTACGTCCGGACCGGGAAGACCGTCGAGCACACCGAGCAGCTGCCGGGGCGTGACGAGCTCGAGAAGCTGCTCGGCTGAGGGTCCCGGTTGGGCCAGTCGAGTCAGGCCAGCATCGCCGGGAGCGCGATCTCGACCATGGCACCGAAGGTCTGCTCGCGTTCCTGGGACGTGGTCTGCTCACCGGTGACCAGGTGGTCCGACACGGTGCAGATCGCCAAGGCCCGCCGGTCGTGCGCGGCCGCGAGGGTGTACAGCGCACTGGCCTCCATCTCGACGGCCAACGCCCCGTGCTCGACCATCGGCTCCATCAGCTCGGGCCGGGAGGAATAGAACTGGTCGCTGCTGAAGATCAGGCCGGTCCAGGCGGTCACGTCGTCGCGCTGGTCGGCGGCCTCCCAAGCGGCCTTGAGCAGGCCGAAGTCGGCGACCGGGGCATAGTCGAGGCCGTGGAAGCGCACCCGGTTCACCCCCGAGTCGGTGCACGCACCGCTGGCCAGGACGATGTCGCGGATGCCGACCTTCTCCACCAGCGCACCGCAGGAGCCGACCCGGACGATGGAGGCGACGTCGTACTGGGTGAAGAGCTCGGTGGCATAGATGGCCAGCGAGGGCTGTCCCATCCCGGAGCCCTGCACGCTGACGCGTTGCCCCTGCCAGGTGCCGGTGAAGCCGAGCATGCCGCGGACCTCGTTGTAGCACTCGGCGTCGTCGAGGAATGTCTCTGCGATCCACTTCGCACGCAGCGGATCACCGGGCATCAGGACGTGGGGCGCGATCGCGCCCTCGGGCGCTGAGATGTGGGTGCTCATCAACCGATCGTAGGTCCATCGACGCGATCGGTAGCCTGCTCACTGTGACTGCACTCGAGCCCCTTGCCCTTCCCGCTGTCGACGGTGACTGGGAGGAGTGGCTCGATGCCCGGTGCGGCGCCGCGCTCGAAGCGGCAGCAGGGCTGCGCAACGAGCTCGTCGCGCAGCCGGCGGACCAGGCGCTCGACCTGTGGAACCGGCTCGGCATCGAGCTGGCCGACATCTTCGCCGTCGCCAGCCTGATCGCCCAG
>DATCYH010000474.1:0-4621 GCA_036570405.1 Nocardioides sp. | reverse complement strand
CGAGCCGAGATCGGGGCGGATGTCCTTGGCTCGGTGCACGACCGCTCCGGCGTCGTGGGCCACGGCGGCGGTCGCGTCCGTGGAGTCGGAGTCGATCACCACGATCTCGTCGAGGAGGTGGGCGGTGTCCATCAGTTGCTCCCGCACGCGTGCCACCACGTCGCCCACGGTGGCGGCCTCGTTGCGGGCCGGAACCACCAGGCTGACCGAGGTGCCGGACACCCGTCGGGCCTCGACCAGGGACTCAAGTGTCCAGTCCTGCCAGCGATGCGTGCGCCGCGAGAACCAGTCCTGAGTCACTTCACCACCCTAGCCGGGCGGTTCACCCTTCCTGTCGTCAGATCGAGGTCCGTGACCATGCGCTCGGCCGTCGCGGTGACCTTGCGCGACACGGCCAGCGATGTGTTGGGGTCCGCAGCTGTCACGACGTACGGCCCGGCAGGCGGCAGCGGGAAACGATAGCGCCCCTGCCAGTCCGTCTTCACCGAGCCGACGAAGTCACCGGCACCGTGATGCAGCGCCACCATCGCCTCACTGACCGGCACGCCCCCATTGGTGACCGTGCCGGCGATCGTCAGTTCCTGGGTCAGGGACACGTGCTCAAGAGCAGTGCCGTCGCCGAGGTCCGCGCACTGTGCGTGTGGCGCCCAGCCGCGGGCGTTGCCGACGATGACATAGCGACCGGGACCGGGCAGCGCGACCGAATACCCACCCTCCTGATCGCAGCGTGCCCAATCGACGGGGGTGCCGTCGACCTGGGTCACGGTCACGATGGCAGCGGTCTGGCGAGGTGCCTCGCCCCCGATTCGCAGGATCCCCCGAACGACGGTCTCGGCACTCGTGCGGCCCGGCGGCACGACCTTGTCGGAGATGCGCTGTCCCTCGCGCACTCGTACCGGGATCAGCCAGGTGACTCCGACGGCCACGGCGGTGGCAACTGAGCAGAGCACGAACATCAGGTCGAAGGCGCCGCGGGTGGGCACGTTCTCGCCGCCGAACGACACCGTCATTGAGGCGAGCACCGCGGCAAAGACGGCGCTCGAGGTTGCTCCCCCGATCGCGCGCATCAGGGAGTTGATGCCATTGGCTGCCGCGGTCTCGGTGATCGGCACGGAGGCCATGATCAGCATCGGCATCGCGGCGAAGCACAGTGCGGTCCCCAGACCGACCAGCGACGACCCGATGATCACTTGGGTGACGTCGTGGGAGAACGGGATCCGCAGCAGATAGCTGACGCTCATGATCGCGGCGCCTGCAGCCATGGTCAGGCGGCCACCCCACTTGTTGAGGATCATCCCGGAGAACGGGGAGAGCACGACCATGATCAACCCGGTCGGCACCATGGCCAGTCCAGCAGCGCTGACTTCGAGCCCGAGACCGTGCCCCGTGCCGCGAGGCAGTTCCAGCAGCGTCACCGTGAGCAGCATGTTCACATACATCGCGAGGGCGATCAGGACAGAGGCCACGTTGGTCAGCAGGACCGGTCGGCGGGCCGTCGTACGCAGATCGACCATCGCGTCGCTGACCCGGAGCTCGTAGGGGAACCAGATCATCATCAGCACCACGCTGGCCACGAACAGCAGCAGGACCGGCAGGCTGATCCAGCCCCATGTGCTGCCCTTGGAGACGGCGAGCAGGAAGGAGGTCAGGGCCGCGGAGAGGATCAAGGCTCCGAGCAGGTCGAACCGCCCGGGTGTCTTCACCTTGGACTCTCCCACCAACAGCACGACGCAGACCAGGACGGCAGCGCCGACTGCAGCAGAGACCCAGAACAGGGAGTGCCATCCGAAGTGCTTGTAGAGGACTCCCGACAGCGGCAGTCCCATCGCGCTACCGATGCCGAGGGTCGCGCTCATCAGTGCGACGCCGAACCCGACACGCTCACTCGGCAGCTCGTCGCGCATGATCGAGATCCCGACCGGGATCAACGCGGAGGCCACCCCTTGCAGGGCTCGACCGGTGACGGCCAGCGCGAACGAGGTCGACAGGGCCAGCAACAAGGAGCCGAGGATCATCGTGACCATCGTCCAGATGATCATCCGACGCTTGCCATACATGTCGGCCATCCGCGACACGATCGGCGTCGCCACCGCGCCGGTGAGCAGGGTGACGGTCACCATCCAGGTGCCCGAGTCGGTGCTGACCCCGAAGATGCCCGGGACCTCCGGCAGCATTGGAACGACCAGCGTCTGTTGCAGGGCCGCAAGCATGCCGGCCAGGGACAGGGTCAGGATGACGACCCCGGTCCGGGATGCGGCGGGTTCGCTCGCTTCCGCTGAAGGGCTCATGGGGTTCCGGCAGTCAGTCGTCGCAGCAGTTCCTCGGTGGTGAGGATCGGGCGGATGTCTCCGGAGCCATTGACCCATCCGACCCCGGGTTCGAACGTGCGCAGCACACGCGCAGGTATCCCGGCCACCACCGCGTGGTCAGGGATCTCGCCGCGGACGACGGATCCGGCTCCGACCACGACGTTGCGACCGATCCGACTTCCGGGAAGGATCATCGCGCGATGACCGATCCATGATCCGGAGCCGATGGAGACGGGTTGGTGGGCGCCCATCTGCTGCCCGATCGGCTCGTCAGGATCCTGGTAGCCGTGGCTCGCGTCGGAGACGAAGACCCCTTGTCCGAACCAGACGTCGTCGCCCACCTCTATGCCCTCGTGGGCGGTGAGGGTGCTGAACGCGCCGACAACGCACCTGTCACCGATGATCAGGCCGTACTCGGGGAGGACGGGAGCGTCGGGTCCATATCCCACCGTCAGTGTGCACTGGCGGCCGATCAGGGTCTCGCGGCCGATGTGGATCGACCGCTCACCCATGATCGTAGCCTGGGGGAAACCGATCAGACTGGCTTCACCGAAGGATCCGAAGCGGCCCGCGGCCCGGGTTCCGGGGGTGATCTCACCAACCCACTCAAGCGCACGACGTACGCCGTGGAAGGTGGGGCTCAACAGAGTCCGGAGCAGTGGCACGTTGGCACACTAGCCTTCAGGCCTCCGGCCCGGTTGGGAGGTCCCGGAACTCGGAAACAGCAGTGGGGACCTCGTCGCGTGGTCCCCTGGCAAATGTGCGGGGACGACGTGGGGTCGCAGCCCGAGGGCCGCGACCCCACGATGCGCCCGGCAGATCGGCCGTCAGGCCTCGATGGCGGTGCGCTCCTCGCCTTGGCTGACCGACGAGATCTGGATCTTGCGGGGACGCGCCTTCTCAGCCACCGGGATGGTGAGGCGGAGCACGCCGGCGTCATAGGACGCCTCGATTCGGTCGAGGTCCAGGTTGTCACCCAACACCAGCTGGCGACTGAAGGCGCCCTTGCTGCGTTCGGAGGCGAGCATCTCCCAGTCGCCGTTGCGCGCCGGCCGCTCGGCGCGGACGGTGAGCACGTTGCGCTCGACGTCCAGGTCGATGGAGTCGATGTTCACTCCGGGAAGGTCGAACTCGAGGACGAACGTCTCTCCTTCACGCCAGGCATCCAACGGCATCACGGCAGGACGGTTCGTGCTGCCCATGAGCTGCTGGGTGAGACGGTCGAATTCGCGGAATGGGTCAGTGTTTCGAATCAACATCATGGGGTCCTCCTCTGTCTCTTTTCCACCGCCATACCTGTAATGGCGGTGATAGGTTTTATATAGCACGTGGCTTATGTTTGGGCAAGGAGGTCCAATGGCAATGCCCCAATCTCACCTCGCAGTGTTCACCATCTCGGTGGCGTCCGACCTGGCCGGCATGCAGATTCAGAACCTGCGCGTCTACGAACGTCGAGGCCTCATCGAGCCAGCCAGGACATCAGGCGGCACACGCCGCTACAGCTCCGCAGACGTCGAGTGCCTGGTGCGAATCCGCGAGTTACTCGAAGAGGGCCTCAACCTCGCCGGCATCGAGCGGGTGCTGGAGCTCGAGCAAGAGGTGCGAGATCTTCGTCGACGCGTATCCGAGGCGTCCGAGGCCAGCGCGGGTCCGCTTCGGAACGCGTGAGTAGATCGCGAGCTCTTGTTAGGTTTGACGGATGATCAAGCCATCCGAGGACGACCGAGTCGACACCCGCGCCGAGTTGCTGCCGGAGGAGAAGGCCGCTGGGTCGGAGGATCCCCGTGCCCAGGCCGAAACGATCCTCGAGGAGTCCGAGGAGCGCACCGCCGATCCGGAGAGCACACGACGTGAGTCGACGCAGACACCTGACGAACCACCGACGCAAGCAGAACTCAACGACGGCGACACCTGAGGACGTCGCGAGAGTGAATGTGCCTCGGGGACTTCAACAGCACTGTCGAAGTGCGCGCAGCCAGTCATGTGCCGACGAGCGCAACCTGTCAGGAGGATCCGACGCAAGGCGCGTTCCGGGATCAAATGCAGAATCGGCCCTGACTCAGTCCTTGGTCGCCGTTGCCCTGCACGAATAAGAACGCGTAGCGGACACCGTGTTTCTTGGCCTTGGCGCGTACCTTGCGGCTCACCAAGGCCATCACTGGCTTGAGCACGGGCTTGCCGAGCTGGGCGGCGAAGCTTGGATCGGGCGGGCCCACCATGCTGATCGCCAAACCGCCCGGCGTGAGGACGGCGAGCGACTTGTCTAGATTCTTCCCGCCGAGGTAGTCGACGACGACGTCGAAGCCGCTCAG
>DATCYH010000473.1:0-2282 GCA_036570405.1 Nocardioides sp. | reverse complement strand
ACAACTGGGAGGTGCTGAAGTCGAACCCCGCCTTGACCAGGAGCGCGGCGCTGACGCTCCAGAGCAGCCAGACGGAGAAGCCGAGGTGCTCGGAGAAGATCGACCAGACCAGGTTGCGGCGGGCGACCCGGTTGCCGCCGTTCTCCCAGAACGACTCGTCCTCCGGGCGCCAGTCGTCGATGGTCACTCCGCCGGGAGTGAACCCCCCTCGTCGGCCGGGCAGCTCGCCGTCCGGGGTGGCCGCGAATGCGTCGTACGTCGTCTCGGTGCTCACGGGTGGACTCCTCGATCTGTGGGAACACCCCAGACCGTAGGTAGCGCAGATTTCGTGAATCGCCCGGTTCGTTACACGCGGATGTCAACATGTCCTCACCGCCTCACGGCAGACCCCGAAACCCCGGAATGCAGGCCGAAATGCAGCAGCCCCCGCCGGGCGTACCGGCGGGGGCTGCTGCGTGTTCAGTCGAGTGCGACCTCAGCTGGCCAGGACCTCATCGAGGATGGCTTCCGCCTTGTCCTCGTTGGTCTTCTCGGCCAGCGCCAGCTCGGAGACGAGGATCTGGCGAGCCTTCGCCAGCATCCGCTTCTCACCGGCAGACAGGCCACGGTCACGCTCACGGCGCCACAGGTCGCGGACGACCTCGGCCACCTTCATCACATCACCCGAGTGCAGCTTCTCGAGGTTCGCCTTGTAGCGACGCGACCAGTTCGTCGGCTCCTCGACGTGCGCGGCACGGAGGACGTCGAACACGCGGTCGAGCCCCTCCTTGTCCACGACGTCACGAACCCCGACCAGATCGAGGTTGCAGGCAGGGACCCGAACAACGAGGTCCTGCTGTGCGACGATGCGGAGAACCAGGTATTCCCTGTCTTCTCCCTTGATGGTGCGCGTCTCGATGTCCTCGATGACCGCTGCTCCGTGATTTGGGTAAACAACCGTTTCGCCGACGGTAAATGTCATGTGCCAAGTACCCCTTCCTAGGTGACCAGTCTAACACGGCCAAAGGGGTGCTCTTCCCACGTTTGCGCAGGTCAGGTGGCAAATGCAGGCTTGACAGAACAATGACGCTTGTGGTGGGCAACGGTTGCCGCGGCTCCCGGAGCCAGGTGCAGGGTCGTCCGGAGTCGGAGAAGTCCGCACGGAATGACCACATCGGCGCCCGGTCTGGTCAATACTTCCGCCTATGCCCGCGAAGAAGTACAAGCCCGTTCGTCAGGTCCGCGGCGACAATCCGCGCCTGCTCGACGACGCCCCGTTCGACATCGGTCGCTCCCTGCCCTTCGCACTGTGGCGCGCGGCCCACCTGCGCCACGGCGTACTGGTCACGCTGGCCCTGGCCGTGGGCGCCGCCCTGGCCGGTCGCAGTGGCCGCGAGATCGCACTCGTCGCCGTCACGGTGCTGGTCGGACAGGTCCTGCTCGGGTGGCACAACGACCTGGTCGACGCCAAGCGCGACCGTCTGCACGGACGCGCGAACAAGCCCGTGGCCGAGGGCTATCTGGACAGGAGCACCCTCACCTTCGCCATCGCCTGCGGCGTCCTGCTCGTGATCCCGCTCTCCGTCGCCAACGGACTCGCTGCCGGCATCGCCCATCTCGCCATCCTGACGATTGCCATGCTCACCAACGTCGGCGTACTGCGTCGTACCCGCTTCTCCTTCGTGCCCTGGGCCCTGACCTTCGGTGCCTTCCCCACGTTCCTGTCGTGGGGAGGCTGGGGCCGCGACGACGCCGGCGACCCCGCCACGGTGGCCATCACCATCACCGCCGGCCTGATCGGCATCGGCGTGCACCTGATCCGTTCGTTGCCCGGCCTGGTCGACGACAACAAGGACGGCAGCTCGAGTCTCCCGCTCACGATCGCACTCAAGACCGGAGCGCCCAAGCTGATGCTGATCTCCATCGTCTGGTTGGTCATGAGTGGCGCTCTGCTCATCGTGGCAGCCCTCACCTCCGGGCTCGCCCGTTGAACGATATGGTGTGACCCGCATGCCGCGGTCCGGTCAGAGACGGTCCGCCGACGACAACGAAGGCTCACAGATGCTGCTTCGCACCCGAATCGCCCGCGCCACCGCCATCGGCGCGCTCGTGCTCGCTGCCCCGGCACTCTCCTCCTGCAGCTTCGCGACGGACAAGGTCTATACGCCCGGCCCCGGCGCGAACGACCGCAGCGAGCGAGTCGACGTACTCAACGCTGTCATCGTCGCGACCAAGGACGGCTCCGGAACCCTGGTCACCAGCCTGGTGAACAACGACTCCGTTGCGGTCGGCGAGCAGACCGG
>DATCYH010000472.1:0-1836 GCA_036570405.1 Nocardioides sp. | reverse complement strand
CGGCTCGGTGAAGGCACTGGGACTGGACTTCGCCAACGTCCTGGGACTGGCCGCCGGCTTCGACAAGAATGCAGTCGGGATCGATGCCCTGGCCGCGCTCGGCTTCGGTCACGTCGAGATCGGGACGGTCACGGGTGAGGCACAGTCCGGCAACCCCAAGCCGCGCCTGTTCCGCCTCACCGACGATCGCGCGATCGTCAACAGGATGGGCTTCAACAACGACGGGGCCGAAGTGGTGGCTCGCCGTCTTGCCGAGAGGCGGCGCGAGCGGGACCGCCGCCACCAGGGGCACGGACCGATCCTGGGCGTCAACATCGGCAAGACCAAGGTGGTGCCGGAAGAGGACGCGATCGCGGACTACGAGAAGTCCACTCGGCTGCTCGCCCCCGAGGCCGACTATCTCGTGGTCAACGTCAGCTCGCCGAACACCCCGGGACTGCGCAACCTCCAGGCCGTCGAGAAGCTCGAGCCCCTGCTCACCGCCGTACGCCGCCAGGCCGACGCGGTTGCCCCGAAGCGGGTCCCCCTCCTGGTCAAGATCGCGCCTGACCTGGACGACGACGACGTGCTCGCCGTCGCCGACCTGGCCGGCGCGACCGGCCTCGACGGGATCATCGCGACCAACACGACGATCTCGCGCGCGGGGTTGGCCAGCCCGGCGGACCGGGTCGAGGAGGTCGGTGCCGGCGGACTGTCCGGGCGACCCCTGACACAACGCTCGCTGGAAGTGCTCCGATTGCTCAACGGGCGCGCCGACGAGTTGACCCTGGTCTCGGTCGGTGGCATCACCACGGTCGAGGACGCCCTCGCCCGGCTCGACGCCGGTGCCACCCTGCTGCAGGGCTACACGGCCTTCGTCTATGAGGGCCCGATGTGGCCGCGCACGATCCTGCGGGGGCTGGCCGGCCGATGACCAGCGCTCGTGATCCTCTCCACGTCACCGGTGAAGTGCTGTCGGTGAAGAGGATCGGTGCCTATCGTCACCTCACCCTGGTCGCGCCCGGTGTCGCCGAACGCAGCCGGCCCGGCAACTTCGTCGCTGTCTCGGTCGGCGATCTCCATCCCCGCAGTCACCAGGCACGACTCAGCTATTGGATCCACCGGGTCCGCAACACCGGCAGCCACGGCGCCACGATCGAGATCATCGTGGAGCCGCGCGGCGCCGGCTCGCAGTGGCTCGCCGGGCTCGCCCAGGGCAGCCGCGTCGATCTGACCGGACCCCTGGGCCGCCCCTTCGCCCAGCCCAAGGAGCCGGTGAGCTGCCTGCTCGTCGGAGAGGGGCACTCCGCAGCTCCGCTGTTCCCCCTGGCCGAACGACTGCGGGAACGCGGTTGCGTGGTCTCGATGTTGCTGGCCGCCTCCGACGAGCAGCACCTCCTGGCGGCCCTGGAGGCGAGACGCTCCGCGCGGTCGGTCACGGTGGTCACCTGTGACGGTTCGGTGGGGCGCAGCGGCCGCGTCGCCGACGTACTCCCCGAGCTGCTGACCCAGGTGGACGCCGACGTCGCCTATGCCGCGGGATCGGTGGAGACCCTGCATGCGGTGGCCGCCGCAGCGGAGGCACACGGTGCGTGGAGCCAGGTCGCGCTCGAGCTGCCGCAACCCTGCGGTACCGGCCTCTGCAACGGATGTCCGCTGCCCGTGGTGGGGGAGGACGGCGTCGCACGGATCGTCCGCGCCTGCCACGAGGGCCCAGTGGTCCGTGGCGACCGGGTCCGATGGACCTCCCTGCGCGAGGGCGCGTGATGGACCTCGGCGCACTCACCCTCAACCCACCGGTCCTGGTCGCCTCCGGGTGCGGCGGCACCGGACGCGAGCTCGACGCGCTCGGCGGCC
>DATCYH010000471.1:0-3708 GCA_036570405.1 Nocardioides sp. | reverse complement strand
CGGCGGTCGGGGAGCGGGTGTCAGCGCCGCCGTCCCAGACCGGGTGAGCCGCCCGACACGGTCCGGACGCTCGTCGACTCGGCGCGGCCACCGCAGTCCTCGCACACATGACGGCGGGGGTTCGGCAGCTGCACCCGCTTGTACATCCGCAGGCACTCACGGCATCTCACCGTCGACTGCAGGTACTGCTCGAGCTTCTGGCGCTCCTCGACGGCGGTCGATTCCTGTTCCGCCGCCTGCTCGTCCATGGCTGCGCGAAGCATCGCTCCGGCCTCCCGTAGCGGCACTCCCGGTGCTGCCGGGACAACTCGCGGAGCCGAGGGCGAGACGGGGTCCGTGGGTGTCGGCTTCGGTCTCGGCACCCGCGGGGGCTTCCGCGGCTTCGACACCGTCGACGGGGTGGGCGCAGGTCTCGGTACCTTGGCGAAGAACCTGTCCCAGTGCGCACCCAGCGAGGGACCGCACACGCGGCTCACCCGCTTCTTCGACAGGCTCGGCAATGCGGCGTCCCGGAGCGCTGTGAACCGTGGCGCCTCCGCGGCGCGGAGTGCGTCGTCGACGGCCGGTAGTGCCCAGTCTTCAACTGCCAGGTTCTCGAGCGTTGCACGGATGAGCTTGCGGTTCCGCGCTGGGTTCCCCAAGGCCCGGACAAAGTCCTCGAGCGACTCGCAACCCGCCACGGTTGGAAGGGTAGAACGAATGTCGGTCGTCTTCGCTGGCGGAGAGCGTGGGATTGGCAGGCCCCCAGGAATGGCATCTACCGCGTACGCCGGGGCTCATGTAAGGGACATCGGCACCGTGGATCCACCACGGGGCTGAGGTCCCAGGGTTGCATGGTCATCCCGGTTGGTCCGGGGGGTGGCGTCGAGAAGGGCTCTGGGGGAGGTCACTGCGGTGATCTTGCCCCGTCCGACTGATTGCCACACCCGGCTGGCCACGGATGCCCCGGATGAGGGAAGTGGCTCGGTCCTTGGAGGTCGGAGTCGTTTGCAGCACATGAGTGGGAGCCGCGGTTGGCGCGTGTCTTCCTTGGGACCGTGGCTTCGAGACGTGCGTCGCTTCGCGGGCGAGCCGGTGCATCGGCAACGACGACAGGAGCAGCCATGACGACCAGACGCATCGTTGGCATCGACTTGGGGATCGCATCGGCCCACACCGTGCGCGTCCTCGACGAGACCGGCACGACGCTGGCCAAGCGCAAAGCCCACCCGACCGTGGAGAGTCTCACCGAGGTGGAGCGGGCGGCCTTGGCTGACTGCCCGGAGGGCACCCGGTTGGAGGTGATCGTGGAACCGACCGGGCCGGCGTGGCTGCCGATCGCGGTGTTCTTCATCGGCCGTGGGCATGTGGTGTTCCGGGTGTCGTCGGCCAAAGCGTCGGATCTGCGCAAGTTCTTCTCCCGGCACACCAAGACCAACGGCATCGACGCCGACACCCTCGCCCGGCTCGCCCTGATCGACCCGGCCGGCCTGCAACCCTTGCAGCTGCCCGGTGTGGAACACGCGGCACTGGACCGCCGGGTCCGGGCCTGTGACCGGCTCACCCGCGCCGCTGCTGAGCACAAGGTGCGGATCAAGGACCTGGTCCGTCAGCTGTTGCCGATGACCCCGCTCACCGGTGATCTCGGCGCCGCTGATCTGGCCGTGCTGGAGCGTTGGGCCGACCCGAACGTGCTGGTCAAAGCAGGTCTGAAGCGGCTCACGGCGGTGATCGTGAAGGCGTCGCACAACCACCAGGGCGCGGAGCGGGCCGAGCAGTGGTTGGACGCCGCCCGGGCATCGATCGAGCTCTACGGCGACCACCCCGCCGTCGCGTTCGCCGATCTGGCCGCCGAGGTCGCCACCGAGGTGCGTCTGCTGCGCGCCGTCCAAGCCGAGCTCGCCGGCCACGCCACCGAACGGGAGACCGCCTACCGCTGGGTCGACCCGACCGGACTGGCCCGTTCTCTGCCCGGCCTGGCCGAGGTCGGCGGGCCCGCGCTCGTCGCGGTCATGGGCGACCCCGCCCGGTTCGCGAAGGGCAAGCAGTTCCGGGCCTTCACCGGCTTGGTCCCCAAGGCCTCCGAGACCGGTGACACCGACCGCAAGGGCCAGGCCATGTCCAAGGCCGGGTCGTCGCTGCTGCGCACCACGCTGATCCGCGCCGCTGATCACGCCCGCAAGCAGGACCCCCAGCTCGCTCGCCTCTACTACGTGCAGATGGTCGAGCGCGGCAAGGACCACCTCGGCGCCCTCTGCGTCGTCGCTGCGAACCTCGCCGAGCGTGCCTGGGCGGTCATGAACCGCGGCATGCCCTACGTCATCTGCGACACCGACGGCCGCCCCGTCACCACCGCCGAAGCCAAAACGATCATCACCGAGCACTGGACCGTCCCCGCCGAAGTCCGAGCCCGACGCCGCAGCAAGAAGACGGGGAAGGCCCCCCAAACCACCCGAGCCGGGCGGCATGCACGGGGCGACCTTCCCCGACACAACATCGTCGACCAGCACCCACGACACGGTCAACAACCCACCCACCGAAGGACCGCTTGACAACCGATCCTCCATAGGGAATCAGCCGGCGACGAGGTCGGCGTACTCCTCGTGCTCGTCGATGAACTTGGCCACGAACTCGCAGGTGGCGACGACCTGGTGCCCCTCGGCCCGGACCTGATCGAGGACCTGGCGGACGAGCACCTTGCCGAGCCCGCGGCCCTGGCCCTGGGGAGGACCTCGGTGTGGAGCAGGTCGAACACGTCGCCGTCGCGGCGGTAGTCGATGAGGCCGACGTCCTCGCCGGAGCTGCGGAGCACGAAGCGGTGGCCGTCGTCGTCGTGGACGAGGTCGATCTGGTCGGGTGTGTCGGACATGGGGCCATGCCTACCCGCCCACCTCTCCGGTGCCACCCTTGACCCGCCGGTCAGGGCGTTGGGTACGCTCGTTGCCAACAAGGGGACCAGGGGGAAACTGTGACCACCACCGAGCCACGCACCGACCGCGACACCCAGCTCGACCCGGACGAGCTGCGCCGCCGCTACGAGTTCGAGCGCGACAAGCGGCTCCGCCAGGACGGCAACGAGCAGTACGTCGAGATGACGGGCCGGTTCGCGCACTACCTCGAGGATCCCTACGTGGCCGCCGCCGGGCGCGAGCCGTTGTTCGACGACGTGACGGTCGCCGTCATCGGCGGTGGCTTCGCCGGCCTCATCACCGGTGCGCGGCTCAAGGAGGCCGGCATCGACGACGTGCGCGTCATCGAGAAGGGCGGTGACTTCGGCGGCACCTGGTACTGGAACCGCTACCCCGGCGCCCAGTGCGACGTGGAGTCCTACATCTACCTCCCGCTCCTGGAGGAGACCGGCTACGTCCCGAAGGAGAAGTACACCCGGGCCCCCGAGATCCTGGAGCACTGCCACCGCATCGCCCGTCAGTACGAGCTGTACGACAACGCGTGCCTGTCGACCGAGGTGCAGGCCATCGACTGGGACGCCGACCGCAGCCGGTGGGTCATCCGCACCAACCGGGGCGATGCCATGACCGCCCGGTTCCTGATCATGGGCAACGGTCCGCTCCACCGGCCCAAGCTCCCCGGCATCCCCGGCGTGGACACGTTCCGGGGCCACAGCTTCCACACCAGCCGCTGGGACTACGACTACACCGGCGGCGATCCGGACGGGCACCTGGAGAACCTGCGCGACAAGCGGGTGGGGATCATCGGCACCGGCGCCAC
>DATCYH010000470.1:0-10202 GCA_036570405.1 Nocardioides sp. | reverse complement strand
GCGCGCGCGGTCTCCGCGCCGATCCCGGAGGACGCGCCGGTGATGACGGCGGGGCGACGTGTGGGATGTTCCATCACTGGTCTCCTGTGCGCTCGATGAAGGTGGTCGGCAGGCTGGCGAACCCGCGGACGCTGGTGGAGTGGACGCGTTGTGCCCGCTCGGTGCGGACCGTGAACCCACAGGTACGTCGTACGAGCTCGGCCAGCACGACTCGTGCCTCCAACCGGGCCAGGTTCGCGCCCAGGCAGAAGTGCCGCCCGGTGCCGAAGCTGAGGCTCTTGCTGAGCTCGCGCGGGTCGCGGTGGATGGAGAAGGTGTCCGGGTCGGTGAAGACCGCGGCGTCGCGGTTCGCCGAGCCGATCAGGACCAGCAGCTTGGCGCCGGCCGGGATCCTCTGCCCGTGCATCTTGACGTCGGTGGTGACATGGCGGGCGAGCATCTGCGACGAGGTGTCGAAGCGGAGCGTCTCCTCGACCCAGGCGGCCACCAGATCGGTCGGGTCCTGGTGATCGGCGAAGACCTCGGTCATCTGTTCCGGGTGCGCGGAGAGGTGCATGAGCGCGTTGCCGAGCAGCTTGGTGGTGGTCTCGTTGCCGGCCACCACCATCAGGATCAGGAAGGCGACGATCTCGGAGGTGGTCAGCCGGTCCCCGTCGATCTCGGCCAGGGTGAGCGCCGTGGTCAGGTCGGTACGATCCGGGTTGGCACGGCACCGAGCGACCATCTCGCCGAGGTAGGTGTAGAGCTCGATCGCGGCCTCCATCCCGGAGGGAGGCACGTCGCGAACGCCGTCCTCGCGGTGCACCAGCAGGTCGGCCAGGCGGCGTACCTCGTCGCGGTCCGCCTCGGGGACGCCCATCATCTCGGAGATGACATCCATCGGGAGCTTGCCGGCAAGCATCGTGATCCAGTCGGCCTCGCCGTGCTGGGCGTTCTCCGCCAGGAGCTCGTCGAAGTAGCGCCCTGCCATGCGCTGCACCTCGGGCTCGAGCTCGAGCACCCGACGTGGCGTGAAGCCCTTGGAGACGAGCTTGCGGAGCCTCGTCTGCTCGTGGCCGTCGAGGGCCAGGAAGCTCATCACCCGGTGCGCATCGAGGTTCCAGGCGCTGGCGTCCAGCGAGACGCCCATCCGGTTGGAGAAGCTCGCGTCGTCGCGAAGCACGGCGAAGACGTCCTCGTGCCGGGAGACCACCCACAGGTCGTCGGCCTGCGCGTGGAAGACCGGGGCCCGGGCGCGCAGGTGCGCGTAGGTGGGGTAGGGATCCTCGTGGAAGTCGTAGTCGTAGGGATCGAAGGTGAGCTCGAGAGTGGTCACTGGTTGCCCTTCATGATCACGGCGATGACGCCGTCGAGGAGTCCGTCGAGCCGATCGGCGTCGACCAGGCCCATGCCGGACTGGAGGAGGGCCCCGGAGAAGGCCAACAGGATGGTGTCCAGGACACGCGGGTCGACCACGTCACCGTCGGGACCGGCCAGCGCCGATTCGAAACGGCGTACGAACTCCGCTCCGATGCGACGCCGCGGCCCCTCCACCTCGGGCTCTGAGCCGAGGAGCGCGGGCGTCACCGCGGCGGCGACGGACGGGCTTTCCCGGACCAGATCGATCAGGGTGCCGAGTGTCGAGCGCAGGCGCTCCTCAGCAGTCGTGCCCACGGCCACGTGGTCGACGCTCTCCTGCAGAGCGCGCCAGTAGAGCTCGACGAAGAGGTGGCTCTTGGAGGCGAGATAGGTGTACGCCGTGGCCGGTGAGACGTGGGCGCGCTGGGCGACGTGACGGATCGTCAGGGCCTCGTGACCGACCTCGTCGAGCTCGACGCGACCGGCGACGAGCAACTTCTCGAAGGTCCCCTGTTGGCGGGCGTTGAGGGCTCGGCGGGCGGGGAGACTGGACACCTGACTGGACACGTGTCCAGTTATAGAACATGTTCCAGTTCCCTGGCAAGGGTCCTGTGGTGACGAATCGAGCGTGGGGGCACAATCAGGCCATGGACCTCATCGCCCAAGCCCGTCAGCACTCCCTCGGCGACCTCCCCCGCCGTACCGCGCAGCGCGTGCCCAGCAAGCTCGCCATCGTCGACGGTGAGATCCGCTACACGCACCTCGAGTTCGCCGACCTGGTCGACCGGACCGCCGCCGGCATGTCGGCCGATGGAATCGTCAAGGGCGACCGGGTCGCCCTGCTCTCGCACAACTCCTGGCAGTTCGCCGCAGTCGCTTTCGCCGCGGCCCGCATCGGGGCGGTCCTGGTGCCGGTGAACTTCATGCTCGGCTCGGACGAGATCGCCTTCATCCTCGACCACTCCGGCGCCACCACGTTCGTGGTCGAGCCCGGCCTGATCACCACCGCAGAGGCGGCCATCGAGGCGAGCGGGACCGACATCGGTCGCCGGGTGGCGCTCACCGGAACGGAGTCGCGCCCGGGCGATTGCCCGGACGGCTGGACGCCGACCGGGACCTGGTTCGAGAGCGCCGCCGAGGTCCCCTCGGTGAGTGTCGCCGACGACGACCCGCTGCGGTTGATGTACACCTCGGGCACCGAGTCCCGGCCCAAGGGTGCGCTGCTGTCGAGCCGGTCACTGATGTGGCAGTACGTCTCCTGCATCATCGACGGGTCGATGTCGGCCGACGACGTCGAGCTGCACACCCTGCCGCTCTACCACTGCGCGCAGATGGACTGCTTCCTCGGACCCGACATCTATCTGGGCGCGACGAGCATCATCCTGCCGGGCCCCGATGCCGGAACCATCCTGGCCACGATCGCCGCGGAGAAGGTCACGAAGTTCTTCGCCCCGCCGACCATCTGGATCGCCCTGCTGCGCCACCCCGACTTCGACACCACCGACCTCTCCTCGCTGCGCAAGGGCTACTACGGCGCCTCGGCGATGCCGGTCGAGGTGCTGAAGGAGATCCGCGAACGACTCCCCGAGGTCGACCTGTGGAACTTCTACGGCCAGACCGAGATGGCGCCGCTCGCCACGATCCTCGGGCCGGACCAGCAGCTGACCAAGGCCGGCTCGGCCGGCCGACAGTCACTCAACGTCGAGACCCGCATCGTCGACGACGAGGACGTGGCCGTCCCGCAGGGCACGGTCGGCGAGATCGTGCACCGCTCCCCGCACGCCACGCTCGGCTACTACAACGACCCCGACAAGACTGCCGAGGCCTTCCGCAACGGGTGGTTCCACTCCGGCGACCTCGGTTATGTCGACGCCGACGGCATCCTGTTCGTGGTGGACCGCAAGAAGGACATGATCAAGACCGGCGGTGAGAACGTCGCGAGCCGCGAGGTCGAGGAGGCGATCTACACCCACGAGGACGTCGCCGAGGTGGCCGTGTTCGGTGTCAACCACCCGACCTGGGTCGAAGCCGTCACCGCCGTGGTCGTGCCGAAGCCCGGTGCCTCGCTGACCGCCGAGGTGGTGATCGAGCACGCGCGCAGGGTGCTGGCCGGCTACAAGACGCCGAAGTACGTCGTCATCGCCGACGCGCTGCCGAAGAACCCGAGCGGCAAGATCCTCAAGCGGCAGCTCCGCGACGACCACGCAGGCATCGCCCAAGAATGAGTCAGGAGTGATCAGGGACTGATCCGGGCGCTCCTCAGCCCGCCAGCGCCGCCGCGATCGGCACGTCACCGTCGTTGAACTCGATGGTGCGCCCGATCGTGGCGGGGTTGGTCAGGGTCTCGGCGACGACCAGCGCGACGTTCTCGCGGGAGACCTGGCCCGTGCCCTTCTCGGGCCCGAGCGCGATCTGTCCGGTCGCCGGCTCCAAGGTCAGGGCACTGGGCCCGAGCACGGTCCAGTCGAGGCTGCTGGCCCGCAGGTGCTCGTCGGCGGCGGCCTTCGCCTCGGCGTAGTGGAAGAACGGCTCGCTCTCAGGGATCCCGTGGTCCTTGCCGGCGCCGAAGTAGGACACGATCACGAACCGACGTACGCCCGACTTGCCTGCGGCATCGATGGCACGGATGGCGGCGTCGCGGTCCACGGCATAGGTGCGCTCCGGGCTGCCCCCTCCGGCACCGGCGGTGAAGACCACCGCGTCGTGGTCGGCCAGAAGCTCACCGATCTCGTCGGTGCTCAGGTGCTCGACGTCGGCGACCACTGCTTCGGCTCCGGTCGCGGCCACCTCGCCGGCGTGGTCGGGGTTGCGGAAGATCGAACTCACCCGGTCACCGCGGTCGGAGAGGATCCTGGTCAGGTGCAGGGCGACCTTGCCGTGGCCACCGATGACAGCTATTCGAGACATGTCTCGACCGTACGACGGTGGGTCAAGCCCTTGATCGGCCCGGATGCGTGCTCAGCCCGGTAACGTCTGAGGCATGGGGCGCAGGTCTGATCGTCGCAAGGTCGTGCGGGTGCACGGTGCCGAGGCGACCACCCGCCCGGACACCCTGGCGGTGGAGGAGCCCCTCGAGGTCCGGGTCGACGGAACTCAGCTCGCCATCACCATGCGCACTCCCGGTGACGACTTCGAGCTCGCCGTGGGCTTCCTCGTCTCCGAGGGCGTGCTGACCGCGCCATCGCAGGTGCGCACCGTCCGCTACTGCGAGGACGGCCGGCCGGACCCGACGTACAACGTCGTCGACGTGGTGCTCTCCCCCGGTGTCGCCGGACCACTCCACCACCGGCACACCTACGTCTCGAGTTCGTGCGGGATCTGCGGCAAGGAGAGCCTCGACGCCGTGCGTGCCCAGGCCCGCTGGACGCTGGACGAGGACACGCTGGAGGTCGACGCCGCGTTGATCAGCAGCCTTCCCGAGTTGTTGCGCCAGGGACAGGCCGTCTTCGAGCGCACCGGTGGGCTGCACGCCGCCGGCCTCTTCACGCCCGACGGCGAGCTGGTCTGCCTGCGTGAGGACGTCGGGCGGCACAACGCCGTCGACAAGGTCATCGGCTGGGCGCTGATGAACGACCGGCTGCCGCTGCGCGGCCACCTCCTCCAGCTGAGTGGTCGCGCCTCGTTCGAGCTGGTGCAGAAGGCGTGGCTGGCGGGGCTGCCCGTGCTCAGCGCGGTCTCTGCCCCGTCAACCCTGGCAGTCGACCTGGCCACCGAGGCCGGCATGACGTTGGCCGGCTTCGTGCGCGGCGAGTCGATGAACGTGTACGCCGGATCCCACCGGGTCCGGATCGGACCGGGCGCCTGAGCCGATCAGTGATCGGTGGGCTGGTCCTTGGCCTCGCGCACGTCACCGGGGCCGGCTCCGTAGACGCCGGCCTCCTTGGCCAGCTTGGCCTTGCGGATCTGGCGGGTGAAGCTCCAGCACAGCAGCGCAGTCGCGACGATCAGCCCCAGGAAGACCGCGAAGCCGGTCCAGCCCGCGACGACGTCCGCAGCCTCGGGAGTCTTCTTCTCCTCGGCAAGGACGGTGAGCAGGAACAACGTCTTCATGAGGACAACTCTCTCACTCGGTCCCGCGCGGGGCATCTGCGCCCCGGATGCCGGCGAACAGGTCGTCCTCGGGCTGGGTGGTCTCGACCAGGCTCTCCACCAGCTCGAACTCCTCGGTCGGCCAGATCTCCTGCTGCAGAGCCAGCGGCACCGCGAACCAGTGCCCGTCCGGATCGATCTGGGTGGCGTGGGCGAGCAGGGCTTGGTCCCGAGTCGCGAAGAACTCGCCGCACGGCACCTTGGTGGTGATCCGGGCGTCGTGCTCGGGGTTCGGCTTCCACTGCTCGAGGCGCTCGGCCCACGGCGACTCCAGCCCGGCGGCGACCAGGGCCTCGTGGATCGCCACGGTCCGGGGACGGTTGAACCCGTGCTGGTAGTAGAGCTTCAGCGGCTGCCAGGCCGGGCCGGCCTCGGGATATTGCTCCGGGTCGGAGGCGGCCCGGAACGCGTGCACCGAGATGTTGTGGCACTGGATGTGGTCGGGGTGCGGATAGCCACCGTTCTCGTCGTACGTCGTGACGACGTGCGGCTTGAATTCGCGGATCAGCTTCACCAAGGGGGCAGCGGCCTCCTCGACGGGGACCAGCGCGAAGCACCCCTCGGGAAGCGGCGGCTTCGGGTCGCCCTCGGGCCAACCGGAGTCGATGAAGCCGAGCCAGTCCTGGGTGACGCCGAGGATGTCGCGGGCCCGCTCCATCTCGACGCGGCGGATCTCGGCGATGTTCTCCAGCACGTCGGGGCGATCCATGCGGGGGTTGAGGACCGAGCCGCGCTCGCCACCGGTGCACGTGACGACGTGGACGTCGACGCCCTCGGCGACGTACTTCGCAGTGGTCGCGGCGCCCTTGCTGGACTCGTCATCCGGGTGGGCATGGACGTGCATGAGCCGGAGGCGCTCCGGCGGCTGGTTCTGCATGCTGAGGATTCTAGGTGCCGGTGGGTGGCATGGGATCATGGCCGGGTGAGTCTCGACCTGTCCGACCGTTATGGCACGCGCCGATCCGGCCAACGCGTCGTCCTGATCGCGGCCTCGGCCGTGCTCACCGTCGTCTTCCTGGTCTGGCTCGGTTGGGTCGCCTGGTTCCACGCCAGCCCTGAGGTGCAGTCGGAGATGATGGGCTTCACGATCCAGGGCGAGCACACCGCGACAGCCGTGGTCAGCGTGGAACTGAGCGATGTCGACGACGCGAACTGCAAGTTGCGCGCGCTGGCCCAGGACCATGTCGTCGTGGGTGAGCACAACTTCAGTCCTGTCGACGGCCGCAATGAGGTCGAGATCCGGACCGACCGCAAGGCAGATTCGATCGACTTGGTCGGCTGTACGTCGCCCGACCAGCCCCGCCCCCGCTGACCTGATCGGCAACAACGTGTCCCGATCGCGGGATTTTGGTAAAGTCTTCCATTCCACGCCTCGAGCAGGGCATGCTGTGCCGCCGACTGGAGCCGCACACGAGTAGCCCTCTGTGGGGAACGGTGAATACACCGACAGACCGTCGGAAAGACCGCCCGAGACGTCCCAACCGCACGCCTAGCAGGAGTTGACCCATGACCGAGCAGGGAACGATCTGGCTTACCCAGGACGCTTACAACAAGCTCCAGGGCGAACTCGAGGACCTCAAGGGACCGCTGCGCCAGGAGATCATCGAGAAGATCGCCGCTGCGCGCGACGAGGGCGACCTGAAGGAGAACAGCGGCTACCACGCCGCCAAGGACCAGCAGGGCCAGCAGGAGGCGCGGATCCGCCAGCTCGAGGACATCCTTCGTCGTGCCGAGGTCGGCGAGACCCCGCCCGACGACGGTGTCGTCGAGCCCGGCATGGTCGTCGACGTCAAGCTGCTCGACTTCGACGAGACCGAGAAGTTCCTCCTCGGCGCCCGGGAGAACCTGCGCGAGGGCGACAGCCTGACCGTCTACTCCCCCGAGTCCGCCATGGGTGCGGCCATCAACGGTCGTAAGAAGGGCGAGACCGTCGCCTACAACGCGCCCAACGGCAAGGAGCTCAAGGTCGAGATCCTCGACGCCGAGCCCTACCGCAGCTGACTCTTCGGGTCATCCGGGCCACCAGACCCGACTTCCGAGTGCCGCGCTTCCTCCGGGGAGCGCGGCACTCGGCCATTTCGCGCGAAGGAGACCGGCAGACTGGGTCTGGTCCGTGTACCAGCGGGGCTCAGAACGTCAACTGGCGACGGGTCGGCGATCCTCACGTCGTCAATCGGCGACGGGTCGGCGAACCTCGCCGCGTCAATTTGCGACGGGTCAGCGGAGGTCAGGATGTGAATTGGCGACGGGTGGGCGGGTTACTCGTGGACGGTGTAGCCGCGTTCGCGTAGCCGGGTGAGCAGGGTGCTCGCGTGGTCGGGGCCACGGGTCTCGAGCTGGACCTGGACCTCCACCTCGTCGAGCAGCAGCGTCGGGGAGATCCGCTCGTGCACCACCTCGAGCACGTTCGCCTGCAGCTCGGCGAGCTCGGTCAGCAGGGTGGCCAGGCCACCGGGTGCGTCCGGGATCAGCACCTGCAAGTTCAGGTAGCGCCCGGCCGAGGCCATTCCGTGCCGGATCACCTTGCCCAGCAGCAACGGGTCGATGTTGCCCCCGGAGAGCACCGCCACGGCGGGGGTCTCGAAGCGCTTCGGGTCGTCGAGCATCGCTGCCACTGCGGCCGCGCCAGCCGGCTCGACGACCATCTTCGCCCGCTCCAGCAAGGACAGCAGCGCGCGGGAGAGCGACTCCTCCGAGACGGTGAGCACCTCGTCGACGGCACCACGGATCGCCGCGAACGGGACCTCGCCCGGGCAGCCGACCGCGATGCCGTCGGCCATCGTGGACATCTGCTCCAGGGGTACGGGCTCGCCGGCCAGCAGCGATGCCGGCAGCGCTGCGGCGCCCTCGGCCTGGACCCCGATCACGCGTACGTCGGGGCGCAGCGCCTTGATCGCCACCGCCATCCCCGCGATCAGTCCGCCACCCCCGGTGGGGACCAGCACGGTGCGTACGTCCGGGACCTGCTCGAGGACCTCGAGGCCGGTCGTACCCTGCCCGGCGACGATGTCCTCGTGGTCGAACGGGTGGATCAGCACGGCGCCGGTCTCGTCGGCGAACTTCCGGGCTGCGACGAGCGCCTGATCGATGTACTTCCCGTGGAAGACCACATCAGCGCCGTAGGCGCGAGTCGCCTTCTCCTTGGGGATGGGTGCTCCCTCGGGCATGAAGACCGTCGAACGAATGCCGAGCAGGCTTGCCGCGAGGGCCACGCCCTGGGCATGGTTGCCGGCCGAGGCAGCCACCACACCGCGCGCCCGCTCCTCCTCGCTGAGCCGCGAGATCCTCAGGTAGGCCCCGCGGATCTTGAACGAACCGGTGCGCTGGAGGTTCTCGCACTTCAGCGAGACCGAGCCGCCGGCCAGCTGGGAGAGCCAGCGTGACTCCTCCATCGGGGTGCGCACGGCAACCCCGGCAAGCACCTCTCGGGCAGCCTCTATGTCGGCCAGGCGGACCACGGGGACCTCACTCATGCTCACTCCTGTCCGCGTCGTGCCTGTCCGCCATCGACTCGCGATCGTCCGGTCTGTCCGGCACCTCGTCGGAGAGCGCCTCCGAGGAGTCCTCCCCCACCTCGGTGAAGGAGGCCAAGTGCTGGCCGACCGCGTTGACGACCGCCGCCAGCGGCACCGCGATCAGCGCGCCACCGATGCCGGCGACCAGGACACCGCAACCGATCGCGACGATCACCCCGAGCGGGTGCACCGAGACGAAGCGGCCCATCAGGAACGGCTGGAGGATGTTGCCCTCGACCTGCTGGACCAGGATCACGCCACCGAGCATCAGCAACGCGTCCAACGGTCCCTCTGCGACCAGCGCGACCAGCACCGCCACGGAGCCGGCCACGGTCGCGCCGACCATCGGGATGAACGAGCCGATGAAGACCAGCACGCCCAGCGGCAGCACGAGCGGCACGCCCAAGAGGTAGGCGACGATCATGATCCCGACCGCGTCGACCAGGGCCACGATGACGGTGGCTCGGACGAACTGGGTCAGGGAGACCCACGCGACCTGCCCCGAGGAGTCGACCCGCTCGCGGGCGGCACGGGGGAACATCCGGACGATCCAGGCCCAGATCCGGTGTCCGTCGGCGAGGAAGAAGTAGGTCGCGAACAACACGATGAAGATCCCGGCCAGGACGTGGCCCAGGGCGGTGCCCAACTCGGTGACCTGGCTGACCACCTCACCGTCCTTGGTGCGCGAGGTGATGGTGTCCTGCGCCTGCTCGATCCAACCGTTGATCTGGGAGTCGCTGGCGTTGAGCGGCCCGTCGCGCAGCCAGGTGCGGATCTCCTCCAGCCCGGTGACCACCTGGTCGGCCAGCTGGGTTCCACCCTTGATCACCTCGCGTCCGACGAACGTGAGCAGTGCACCGAACATGCCGAGACCGGTTAGGGTCACCAGGCCGGCAGAGACCGACTGCGGGATGCCGATCCGCTTCAGGCCTCGGACTCCCGGGTTCGCCAGGGCGGCAATGAGCAGGGCGATGATCAGCGGCAGCGTGATCACGGCGAAGTACCGGAGCATCCACAAGACGGCCAGCAGCGCGGCCGCGATGGTCAGGAACCGCCAGGCCCAGGACGCGGCCAGGTCCAGCGCCCACGGCACCTGTGCCGGACGGAAGTTGGAGGGGCCGGTCTCGAGCGGGCGGACCTCGGTACGACGCGCGGCGCGCAGCAGCGCCCACTGGTGCGCCAACTGCTGGGTGAGCCGCTCCGAGAGGCGGTCCTCCTCGGCACCGTCGCGGTCACCGTGTCGATCACCGGCACGCTCAC
>DATCYH010000469.1:0-10421 GCA_036570405.1 Nocardioides sp. | reverse complement strand
CGACGCCCAGGACAACTTTGCCCACGGCGGGGTCGCCACGCTCGCCGGACGTCTGGCTCGGCGTCTCCTGCTGGCGCTGGTCGTCGCCGGGATCGTGGTCGGCCTGGAGGTGTACGGCGGGGCGTCGTTCCTCGTCCGCGGCGCCACCGGAGTCGCGGCGTTGGCCCTGTGCGGCTTGCTGGTCAGGTCTTCGTTGCACCACCTGCCGCGAGGAATGACCCGGTCTGCGGGAGCACTCTGGGGAGGAGTCGGCACAGGGACAAAGGTGCTCCTGGGCGTTTGCGTCGTGATCACGATCTGCCTGTGCGTGATGGCGTTCGCACCGACCGCCATAGGCAGCAATGCGGGCCTGGTCTTCCTACGCGTGGTCCGGATCCTGCTGATGCTGACGATCTTCGTCTGCGTCTTCCAGGCTGTCGCGCTGCTGTTCATCCGCAAGAAGTGAGGCCCGACCGGGGCTCTGATCCGGGTCGGCGTGGAGTTGTTGTCGCACTGGACGCGACAACAACTCCACACTGATTCGCGCTCCCGTCCACAAGCGCGGGTGACAGGCGTGGCAGGAAGACAGGGGTCGAGCGAGTCTCTCCGGCATGAACGGATCAGTCACACCTCACGCCGGCTGGGGACTGGTCACCCGACTCCTCGCCGAGCAGGACGGTGTCATCTCGCGGCGTCAGGCACACGCCTTGGGGCTCCAGCCGCATGATCTGGAACGCCTGGTCCGTCGCAGGGTGTGGGCACGAGTGATTCCGGGGGTCTTCGTGAACCACACCGGGCCACCGTCCTGGCGACAACGCGCATGGGCGGGAGTGCTGCACTACGAGCCGGCGGCACTCGCGGGCGCCTCAGCGCTCCAGGTCGTCGACGGTGCCGCCTGGCAGCGAAGTCCCAGCCAACAGCGCAGTCGAACCAGCCTGGGAGATGCGCCGATCGAGATCGTCGTCCACTCTTCTCGTCGAGTGGCACGGCTCGACGGCTATCGGGTGCTCCGTGCGGGCGCCTTCTCCGACGTGGTGCAACACAGCGCACGGCCTCCGCGTGTGCGCTTTGACGATGCCGTGCTGGACCTCGCTGCCCAGGCACCCACGGACCTCGCCGCGATCGGCGTACTGGCTGACGCCTGCGGTTCCCGTCGTACCACCGCCCAGCGCCTGTTGGCCACGATCGCCCGACGGAGTCGGCTCAGGCGCAGGAGGTGGATGGTCAACATCCTCGCCGACGTCGCGGCGGGGACCTGCTCAACCCTCGAGCATGTCTATCTCGACCGGGTGCAGCGCCCGCATGGCCTGCCCCAGGGGAACCGGCAGGCGTCCGAGCAGACTGCGGGCGGGCGTCTCTTCCGTGACGTCGACCTTCCCGAGTTCGACCTGATCATCGAGCTCGACGGGCGACTGTTCCATGACACCACCGAGCAGCGCGACCGTGACATGGACCGAGATCTCGACGCGGCAGTGGACGGTCGCACGAGCATTCGGCTCGGTTGGGGCCAGTGCACCGAGCGAGCCTGCCGAACTGCCGGCCGACTCGCACGTGTCCTCGCGGCGCGGGGATGGGTGGGCGAGCCGGTGCGCTGCGGTCCCGACTGCGACCTCAACTGACGACCATGGAGACCTTGTTCCACTCGGTGCGACAAGATCTCCACAAAGACGTGGCCGCATCCGGCGCCCGGCAGGTGGCACGCTGGGCTCATGCAGATCAAGGTCGCCGCGCTGCGTCGCTATCCGGTCAAGTCGATGGGTGGCGAGGCGCTCGACTCGGTCGCCCTGGACCCACGCGGACTAGTGGGCGACCGGTGGTTCGCCGTCGAGGACGAGGACGGCCACTTCGCCTCGGGCAAGAACAGTCGTCGCTTCCGTCGCCGGGACCCGGTCTTCTCCTATTCCGCCGGCACGGCACCCTCCGGCACGGTCACCGTGACGGGTCCGGGCGGCGAGTGGCAGGCGATGGACCCGGCTCTCGACGACGAGCTGACCGCGGTGATGGGGGTCGGTGTACGGATCAGGCCGGAGGCAGACGTGCCGCACCAGGACTCGGGATCGGTGTCGTTGGTGGGCACCGCAACGCTCGCCTGGTGTGCCGAGCGCTGGGACGTCGATCCGGATCCGCGTCGACTGCGGGTGAACATCCTGCTGACCACCGACGAGCCGTTCATCGAGGAGCAGTGGATCGGTCAGGACATCACGATCGGCGACGTCGTGCTGCGCGGCGTACAGCGGATCCCGCGTTGCCGGATGGTCGACATCGACCAGGACGGTGCCCGCGTCGAAGGGCGGCTGCTCAAGCCGCTGACCCGGGAGCGGGAGATGTGCCTGGCGGTCTATGCCGACGTGATGAGGACCGGCGTGCTCCGGATCGGCGATGAAGTGAGCGTCTCCGCATAGGCTGTCCGACCTGGAGACGAATTCGGCGAGCATCACGCGCCGAGCTCCGTCAGCGCCGCGTTCGCCGCGTTGTGCCCGCCCATCCCGTGCACTCCGGCCCCCGGCGGCGTCGCGGAGGAGCAGAGATAGACCCCGGGGATCCCGGTGGCATAGGGGTCCAGGGAGATACGCGGGCGCATCACGATCTGCGTCGCGGTGTTCGCACCTGCGGCGATGTCACCGCCCACGTAATTGGCGTTGTGCTCCTCGAGACCCCGGGTGTCGCGCACGTGGACCTGCCGGATCCGCTCGCGGAAGCCCGGCGCGAATCGTTCGATCTGCGCCGTGATCGCCTCGGTCGCATCCCCCGGCCAGGCGTGCGGCACGTGGGCATAGGCATAGATCGGGTTCAGCCCGGAGGTCCCGGCACTGCGCGTCGGGTCGGCGACGTACTGCTGGCCGAGCAGCACGAACGGCCGCTCCGGCATCTCTGAGCGATCCACCATCGCGCCGGCGCTGACCAGCTCCTCCATGGTCCCGCCCACGTGCACGGTGCCGGCCTTGCGCACGTCGGGGTTCTGCCAGGGGATGTCGCCCTCGATCGCGTAGTCGACCTTGAATGCACCCGGCCCGAACGTGTAGCGCCGGTAGGCCCTGCGGGTCCGACCGGGCAGCTCGTCGCCGAGGATCCGGGCCGCAGCGTCGGGCGCCGTGTCCAGCAGGAGTACGTCGTGTGCTGCCAGGTCGGCGCGCGAGGTGACCCGGACGCCGGTCTCGATCCGGCCACCCAGCTGCTCCAGCTTGGCGACCAGGGCCCGGGTGATCGACTCGGTGCCACCCTCGGCGACCGGCCAGCCATGGGCGTGTGCGGCGGCGGCCAGCATGACGCCGACCGAGGAGGAGAGTGGTCCGGTGAGGGCGCCGAACTTGTGCGCGGCCACTCCGGTGAACAGCGCCTGCGCCTCCTCGGTGCTGAACCGCTTCGCCGCCCACCGGGCCGGCAGCAGCGAGTTCAGGCCGAAGTGGGCCAGCTTGAAGGGGTGCCTGGGCACGTGCAGGATCGGGCGGAACACGTCCTGGGCCAAGGCATCGAAGTTGCGGGCAGACCGTCCGATCAGCCTGTCCCAGGCCGGGCCATCCACACCGAGCCCGTGCGCGGTGCGCGCCACGTCGCGCCACAACAGCGCCGCCCGGCCTCCGTCGAGCGGATGCGCGAGCTGGACCTCTGGCCAGATCCAGCGCAGGCCGAGCTCCTCGAGGCCCAAGGACTGGAAGAACGGCGAGGCCACGCCGGTCGGGTGGAAGGCCGCACATTCGTCGTGGAGCAGTCCGGGCACGGTCAGCTCCGAGGTGAGCGTGCCACCGCCGACCCGGTCGGAGGCCTCGAGGACGAGCACCTCGACGCCACGCTGGGCCAGCGTGATGGCTGCGGCGAGACCGTTGGGTCCGCTGCCGACCACGACTGCTCTGCTCATGCATCCACCATGCCAGACCCATCGTGACGGCGCCGGTGCGTGTGGAGCGGCGTGGTTGGCTGGGGCCATGACTGTTCCCTCCCTCTCCCTCAACGACGGCACGTCCATCCCGCAGCTCGGCTTCGGTGTCTTCCAGGTCCCGGCGGACCGGACGGCCGCCACTGTGGGCAAGGCGCTTGAGGTCGGCTACCGGCACATCGACACCGCACAGATGTATGGCAACGAGAAGGGCGTCGGCGAGGCCATCGCTGCCTCGGGGCTCGCGCGTGACGAGGTCTATGTGACCACCAAGCTGAACAACTCCAACCACGCGCCGGACGACGTACGACGTTCCTTTGACCAGTCGTTGACCGAGCTCGGTCTCGACCACGTCGACCTGTTCCTGATCCACTGGCCGATGCCGGAGGCCTACGGCGGCGACTTCGTCTCGACGTGGCGGGCGATGGCCGAGCTGACCACCGATGGCCGCGCCACCTCGGTGGGGGTCTCCAACTTCGAGCCGGCGCACCTCGAGCGGATCATCGCGGAGACCGGCGTGATGCCGGCGGTGAACCAGATCGAGGTGCACCCGCGCTTCGGCAACGAGGCTGCCCGGAAGGCATCGGCCGAGCGCGGCGTACTGGTTGAGGCGTGGTCCCCGACGGGGCGCACCTCGTTGCGGGACAACCCGGTGATCGCGGAGATCGCCGAGCGGGTGGGCCGGACCCCGGTCCAGGTCACCCTGCGCTGGCACATCGAGCGTGGCGACGTGATCTTCCCCAAGACCATGCACGAGGAGCGGATGCGGGAGAACTTCGGTCTCTTCGACTTCAGTCTCTCCCCCGACGACGTGCTGGCGATCTCGGCTCTCGACCAGGGCGCCGAGGGCCGGATGGGACCGCACCCGAACGACCTGAACGGCTCCTGACCCGGCCAGTGGTCAAGGCAGCCCGCAGCCCATTCCCGCGGGATCCGGACCATCCGGGTCCTGCGGGAGATCTTGCCGAGACCGACAGCGAGCCGTGCCTTGACCAGCGCTGTCGCAGCCAGCTCACCAGGGACGAACTCGTACGGCTTACCGCTGCGGCGAGTCCTCGGAGTCAGCACGACAACAACTGCCTGCTCACGCCGCAACAACTGCAGGCTCGCGGTGATCGTGGCGTCAAGCGGCTGGGAATCAGCCGTGCTTCACCTTCACCACGTTGGAGGTCACCTTGCGCGACTTGTCCACCATCCGCCACTGGATGTCGCCGGTGGCCGAGGTGTTTACATAGACCGAGAAGGTCCCGCCGGAGACGTTCACGTCGACCGGGAACTCCTCCCACGCGCCGGTGCCGACGCGCTGCTCGATGTCGAGCACTGCGCCCTCACCGGTCGGATAGACACCGGAGAGATAGAGCTGTGCACCGGCATCGACCTCGAAGGCGCCCTGGCTCAGGGTGATCGCCGGCTTCTCCGACTCACTGGCCGAGGGAGACGGCTTCTTGCTCGACTTCGACGACTTCTTCGACGGAGAGGGTGACAGCAGGGTGACCAGCGGGCCACCGTTGCTGGTGGTCGCGACCGGCTCCGGCATGTAGAGCGTCTCGCCGCCGGTGCCCTCGGCGCTCGTCCCGCGGCTGTCGCCGACACCGAGCAGGTTCGTCGCGAACAGGACCGCGATCCCGGCCAGCAACCCGACCACGATGGCCACGGTGACCAGCGCAACCAGGCCGTTGGTGACGGGATTCTCTTCCTGGTCGGTCACGGTGCTCCTGCTCAGTCGGGGACGGTCGGTCCCGGAGGGGCCGGTCCCCATTGTGACAGGCGATCAGGCAGGCTCACAGATCACGACAGGTATCTCCCGCTCGGTCCACGACTGGTAGCTGTCGAAGTCGGCATAGAGCCCGGTCAACCGCGGCCACAACTCGGCGCGCTCCTGGGGTGTCGCGGTGCGCGCCACCATCCGGCGTACGTCGCCCCGCGCCTGCACCGTGCACTCCGGGTTGGCAACCAGGTTGTGGTACCACTGCGGATTCTTCGGCAACCCGCCCTGTGAGGCGACGAAGACGACGTTCTCGCCGTCGCGCAGGAAGAGCAACGGCGCGGTGAACTCCTTGCCGCTCTTGCGTCCGGTGTGGGTGAGCAGCGCCAGCTTGACCGGCTTGCGGAACGCGGCGCCGATACGCCAGGTGCCGCCCACGCGTCCGTTGGTGCGGCGATAGAGCCATACGTTGATCCGGGACATGTGCTTGATCAGCTTCGGCACCCAGGGGGCGTCCATGCCGGGGGGCTTGTTCTGCATCTCAGAACCCTCTCGTCCACACGTTGTCGTCGACCAGGCTCGTCGAGCGCCAGCCGTCATCGGTCCGCACCAGCTGGTGGTGGTAGTAGCCGCCGACCTCCCACAGCGTCTCGGTGCCGTCGGGCGCCTTGGCCACCATCGGGTTGGTGAAGTAGGCGGTCGCGCTGGCGTTGTCCGGGCCGTCGAAGGTGATCGCGACCTGACCGATGATGTGCTGGTAGCGGTCGAAGCCGCGCAGGCCCTTCTCGACCCACTCCACGACCTCGGCCGGCGGGCCCACCGGGCCACCCACCGCTGAGTAGTCCAGGACCGCGTCCTGGGTGAACACCTCGGTGTGCAGCCGGTCGAACGCACGGGTGTCGATGGCACGGGTGTAGCGGGTGATCACGTCGGTTATCTCGAGGCGATCGGCAACCTCATTCGAGTCCATGGGATGACTCTGGCACAACATTGAAACACGTTCTAGTGTGGCGTCCATGCGATTCACCTACGCCGAGGCGATGACCCAAGCCGCCTACTACGCCCCGCTCGCCCAGGCCGCCGAAGCCGCTGGATACACCAGTATGACGATCGCCGACTCCCTGATCTATCCGCGTGAGTCCAACTCGAAGTACCCCTACACCGACACCGGCGACCGGGAGTTCCTCGAGGACAAGGAGTTCATCGAGACGATGATTCTCTGCGCCCACCTGTTTGCTGTCACCGAGACGCTGCGGCTCACCCCGTTCGTGCTCAAGCTGCCGGTCCGTCCCCCGGTGCTGACCGCCAAGCAGGCCTCGTCGGTCGCCTTCCTCTCCGGAAACCGCCTCGGCCTGGGCGTGGGGTTGTCGCCGTGGCCCGAGGACTTCGAGGCGATGGGCGTCCCGTGGGCCAGGCGCGGCAAGCGGATGGATGAGTGCATCGACATCCTCCGGGGCCTGACCTCAGGGGAGTTCTTCGGCTACGAGGGCGAGTTCTACTCGATCGAGCCGCTGAAGCAGTCCCCCGCGCCCACCGAGAAGATCCCGCTCCTGGTCGGCGGCCACAGCGACGCCGCCCTGCGCCGTGCGGTCCGCAAGGGCGACGGCTGGATGCACGCCGGCGGTGACGGCGAGGAGCTGGACCGTCTGCTCACCCGACTGGGCGAGATCCGCAAGGAGGAGGGGGACACTCGTGACTCCTCGGAGTTCGAGGTGCACGCGATCTCCTACGACGCCTACTCCGTCGACGGCGTGAAGCGCCTCGAGGACAAGGGCGTCACCGACGCGATCGTCGGCTTCCGGGTGCCCTACATCAAGGGCCCCGACACCGAGCCGCTCAAGAAGAAGGTGGAGAGCTTGGAGAGGTTCGCCGAGTCGATCATCAGCAAGGTCTCCTGATGAGCACCCCCGAGGCTGCGGCAGGCACCAGTGAGGCAGTCGCCAGCACCACCGCCTCGCTGCAGGAGGCCATCGCCGAGGCCGAGCAGCTGATCGCGAACCCACCGTTCGAGGTCAACGCTCAGGAGCTGGCCGAGGGCTACGACTATCTCGCCGGCTCCATCCGGTCTTCGCTGCAGATGGCGTTCGACTACGACCTCGAGCACCCGGTGCTGATCAACCCGACGCACCAATATGCGCGCCAGGGACTCGACAACCCGGACGCGATCTACTTCAACGCCTACCTGGCCGACGGGGCGTCGTACGTCGTCTCGGGCCGGCGCGGCACCACGACCGATCTCTCCTTCCAGGTGATGGACGGGGGCTACACCGAGACCGGCCACCCGAAGACCCTCGCCGCCTTCGACGACCGCGAGCTCGAGGTCGCCGAGGACGGGACGTTCGAGTGGCGCTTCGGTCCCGAGCTCGGGATCCGCAAGGGCTCGACGTTGATCATCCGCGAGGTCTATGACGACTGGAACACCGAGGAGCGCGGAACGATCCGGATCCAGCGCCTCGACACCGCCGGTCAGCCGCGTGGAGCGTTCAGCCAGGACCGGGTCGCCAAGCGCTACGGGGTGGCCGCGAAGATGCTGGTCGGCCGGGTGAAGACCTGGTTCGCGTTCCCGGAGTGGTTCACCTACAAGGAGCCGGTCAACACCCTGACCGTGCCCAAGTCGACGCCCGGCGGCCTGGCCTCGCAGTTCTCCTCGATCGGCCACTACTCGCTCGGCGAGGACGAGGCGATGGTCGTGCGGGTCCCGGTCTGCGCGGATGCGCCCTACCAGGCGATCCAGATCGGCTCGAAGTGGTACGTCTCCACCGACTACGAGCACCACCAGACCTCACTGACCGCGGCCCAGTCCGTTGCCGACGGCGGCTTCTTCACCTACGTCATCTCCGAGCGCGACCCGGGCCTGGCCAACTGGCTGGAGACCACCGGTCACGACAAGGGCGTGACGATGCTGCGCTGGCAACGGCTGGCCCGCGAGCTCACCGCCGAGGACGGCCCGCAGGTCGAGGTGGTGGCCTTCGACTCCCTGGCCCAGCGTGCCGATCTGGATCACCAGCGCGTCACGCCACAGGAGTACGCCGCCCGGATCGAGGCCCGGCAGGTCGGGATCGCTCGTCGGATGATCAGCTGAGGCACCCGTTCGTAGCACGAGAACGCCACGACCCGTCGTACGCACGGGTCATGGCGTTCCACGTTGCCAGGGGACTTTCAGCGGCGGAAGACCTGGACCACGCCCGGACGCGGCTGGCCGTCGCCGAGGTAGGGGAACCGGCTGACCGGGTTCTCCGGTGACGCACCGGAGACCTCGCCCGGGTGCTGCACCGCGACCAGCACCGTGCGCTCGTCGTTGGTGATCCAGGGCCCGCAGCACTCGGCGCCGACCGGGACGGAGAGGAACTGCTGCAGCCTGCCCTTCTCCGGGCCCTCGAGCGGCATCATGTGCAGTGCATCGCAGTTGCCCAGCGTGCCGGGCTGGCCGTCGGTGGAGATCCACAGGTTGCCCTGCTTGTCGAAGGCCACGTTGTCGGGGCAGCTGATCGGGCTGACCTCGGACTTGTCGTAGCCGTTGAAGAAGGTCGAGGGGTCGCCCGGGTCGCCGGCCAGCAGCACGATCTTCCAGGTGAAGTTCACGGCTGCGGCGTCATTGCGACGCTCGGTGAGCTCGAGGACGTGACCGTGCTTGTTCGGCGTGCGCGGGTTCGCCTCGTCCTGCTGGCCCGGTTTGCGGCTGGTGTTGTTCGTCATCGCCGCGTAGACCCGCCCGTTGACCGGGTTCGGCTCGACGTCCTCGGGACGGTCCATCTTGGTGGGCCCGACCAGGTCGGCGGCCTGACGGGTCCAGATCAGTACGTCGGCGACCGGCCAGCCGGGGACGTGCGAGCGACCGTCGACCACCAGCGGGAGCCACTCACCGGTACCGTCGTAATCGCCGTCGGCGGCGCCGTCGCCGTTGAACTTCGCGACATAGAGGTCGCCCTCGGAGAGCAGCTTCATGTTGTGCCGGCGGTTGCCCGGACGGTGGCGGCGCTTCGAGACGAACTTGTAGATGTAGTCGAACCGCTCGTCGTCACCCATGTACGCCACCGCACGCCCGTCGTCGGCGAGACGCACGTTGGCACCCTCGTGCTTGAAGCGGCCCATGGCGGTGTGCTTGACCGGGGTGGAGTTCGGGTCGTCGGGGTCGACCTCCACGACCCAGCCGAAGCGGTTCACCTCGTTGGGCTCCTCGGCCACCTTGAAGCGGCGGTCCACCCGCTCCCAGCCTCGGCCCGCGGAGGTGATGCCATAGCGGGCCAGCCGCTTGTCAGGGTCCGGAGCGTCCGTGGCGTCAAAGTACTGGTTGAAGTTCTCCTCGCCGGACAGGACCGTGCCCCACGGGGTCACCCCGCCGGCGCAGTTGTTCAGTGTGCCAAGGACCGTCCTGCCGGACCGGTCGGCCGAGGTGCGCAGCGCCGCGTTGCCGGCCGCGGGTCCGTCCAGGGCAAACTCGGTGTGGGCGTGCAGGCGTCGGTTGCGACGACCCCGACGGTCATATTCCCACGGGGTGCCGGGGCGCTGACGGCGTACGTCGACAATGGTCATCCCGTGCGCGGCCTGGACGATCTGGAGCTGGGTGTCGGTGAGGTCAGCCGAGCCGGTGACGCCGCGGAACATCAGCTCGTCGTTGGTGTACTCGTTGCTGAAGACCAGCACGCCCCTCCTGCCCTGTGACCCCTGTCCACCGCGGCCACGACCGTCGATCAGGAGGGCGGCGAAGTCGGCGTTGTAGCCGGCCTGACCCCGCTGCGCCTCGGGAGTCTGGTTGTCGAAGTCGAATGCCGGCGCGCCCTTGGTCACCGGGTCACCCCAGGAGATGATCGGCGCCCACTCGAAGCCGGTCGGCACGATCAGCTCGTCGGTGGCGGCGGGGGT
>DATCYH010000468.1:0-1886 GCA_036570405.1 Nocardioides sp. | reverse complement strand
CTGGCCCGCCCGCGCATGCCACGCCCGGTGGCGCGGAGCAGGTCCGCGGGTCGATGAGAGCCCATGGCGTGGCGAGCGGCGGCCAGTCCGTCGACCATCGGTACGACCGCGATCACCGCGGCCACGTCGTCGCGGCCGGAGGCGGCGGTGAGCACGTGGCCCCCGGCCAGCGAGACGCCCCACAGCACGAGCCGTGTCGGGTCAACTCCCGGCACCTGTGCTGCCGCGGCCATCGCTGCGCGATAGTCGTCGACCTGCCCGGCGAGCGAGACCACCTGTCGCGGTGATCCTGCGCTGGTCCCGAAGCCGCGGTAGTCGAAGACGAACGCGTCCGCGCCGGCATCGGCGAAAGACTCGGCGAACGGGAGCAGCCCGGAGTCGCGAGTGCCTCCCAAGCCGTGCGCCAGAACGACGACCGGCCGGCCACGCGGCCCGGTGAGCGCATCACTCGTCGCGGGGAGGTGCCATGCCTCGCACCGGGTGCCTTGGGAGTCGAACGACACCGTCGCCGGGCCCGGGTGGTCGGCTGCTGCGTCAGGATCGGGGCCCGTCCCGATCGACGTCGGGTGGTCGGGAGTCTGGGTGCTCAACGTGTGCTCCTCGGGGAGGGGGTGGGGTCAGTGCCATAGACGCTGCGCAGCCAGATGGAGGCCAGGGCAGCGACTTGGTGCTTGCGGGGTCGGGTGCTGCCCAGCGCATAGCGCTCGACCGCCCGGTCGTTGAGCTCGAGCAACATGCTCGCCAGTGCGTGGGCGTCCGCTCCGGCGGGGGCGTTGCCGGCGCGGCGTTCCGCGGTGATCATCCGGGCGACCTGGCGGGCGTAGTCGTCGCGGCCCTCCTCCCAGACCGCGCGCAGGTCCGGGTCGGCCGAGCGTGCCTCGAGGGCGGCCCGGAAGGCATATCCGTGTCGGTCGATGGAGTCGAACAGGACAGTGATCATCGAGGTGATCCGCTGCGGGGCAGGAGTCTGGACCTCGAGCAGCAGCTTGGTCGCGCTGGATGCGTCGTCGTACAACGGCTCGACCAGGGCGGCAACGGCCATCGGCAGGTTGGGGAAGTAGAAGTAGAAGGCGGAGCGGGTCACACCCGCCCGGCGAGCGACGTCGGCGATGGTGATCGAGGCGAGTCCCTCCCCAGCGACCAGGAGCCCGTCGAGTGCGAGGAGGAGCGCGGCTCGACGTTCGTCACCCCGGTTGGGGGTGCGGCGGTCGAACCCGGTGCTCACGAGGCCCGAACCCGTCCCGCCGGCAGCTCGCGCGTGCGGAGGTCGTGCTCATAGAGGAAGTAGTCGACCTGTTGCGTGTGCCGGGCGCTGTTCTGCATGTGACCGATGTATTTCTGCTCGTCCGCGGTGATGGTCTGCTCCATCTCGGCCGGATCGGGCAGCTCATAGGCACCGACGAGGTGTGCGGCCAGGAGTCGGGTCTGTGCCTCGACGAAGGGGAACAGGGTCGGGGTCGACTGGGCGAAGCCGATGAACGCGAGGTCCATGACCCCGGGGCGGAACATCCGCTTGTAGAGCCGGAGTTGGTTGTCCGGGGCGCTGAGGAACTCGGGATCGAAGAACGGGAAGGTGATGTTGTAGCCGGTCGCATAGATGATGACGTCGATCTCGCGCGACGTGTCGTCGACGAAGTGGACGGTGTGGCCGTCCAAGCGCGCGATGTCGGGCTTGGGCACCACGTCCCCGGAACCCAGGCGCAGAGGCAGCTCGACCGACTGGGTGGGGTGCGCCTCGAAGAACTTGTGGTTGGGCGTGGGCAGCCCGTAGTCCTCGGGTCGCCCCGCGGTCATCGGCTGCATCACCTGGACGAACTTGCGCTGCCAGGCCACTGGGATGTGCGGAGAGGTCCGGTAGAACTTGTCGGCCGGCTTGCCGGCGAAAT
>DATCYH010000467.1:0-5538 GCA_036570405.1 Nocardioides sp. | reverse complement strand
ACCGGGTACAAGCGCACCTACGAGGAGATCTGGCCCCGCACGGCGATAGAAGGCATACGGCTCAGCGCGGACTTCTGGGCCACCGACGGGCGGTCCGACCTCATCTGACATCTGCTGTTTGACTCGTCTGACACCTGACGTTTGACCCTGGCGATCACCCGGGGGCCAGCGCACCACGGGAATAGGTGATATGCGGTGTCAGCACGGCCGGTGAGCTCGGCGCCTCTGGCGACCGGACCGGATCGTGGCCGACGACGGGGTGCGCGACTGGCCTTGACCTTGACGCGGCGTCAACCCTGGATGCTGGCGCCATGACCACAACACCAGCGATCCGGATCGCCGGGCTCACGAAGTCGTTCGGCCCCCTCGAGGTGCTCCGCGGCGTCAGCTTCGACGTGACGCCGGGCAGCATCTTCGCACTGCTCGGCTCCAACGGGGCCGGCAAGACGACCACCATCAAGATCCTCTCCACCCTGCTGCGCCCCGACGGAGGCACAGCCGAGGTGCACGGCTTCGACGTCGTCACGCAGGCCACGGACGTCCGCCAGTCGATCAGCCTCACCGGCCAGTTCGCCGCCGTGGATGAGATCCTCACGGGGCGAGAGAACCTCGTGCTGATCGCGAAGCTTCGACACGTGGACCGCCCGGGGACCGTCGCCGACGACCTGCTCGACCGCTTCTCCCTCACCGACGCAGGAAGGCGGCGAGTGGGCACCTACTCGGGCGGCATGCGCCGTCGTCTCGACATCGCGATGAGCTTGATCGGCAGCCCGCCGGTGGTCTTCCTCGACGAGCCCACCACCGGTCTCGACCCCCACGCCCGCCTCGAGGTGTGGCAGTCCGTGCGAGACCTGGCCGAGGGCGGCACCACCGTGCTGCTCACCACGCAGTACCTCGAGGAAGCTGAGCAGCTGGCCGATCGGATAGCGATCCTCCACGAGGGCCGGATCCTCGTGGACGGCACCCTCGCCGAGCTCACAGCGCTCATGCCCCCGGCCGAGGTCGAGTACGTCGAGAAGAAGCCGAGCCTCGAGGACGTCTTCCTCGCCCTCGTGGGAACGGAGGTCTGACCGTGAGCACGTTCTTCCTAAGCGACACCGCTGCGCTGCTCGGTCGCTCGCTGCGGCACATCCTGCGCAGCCCCGACACGATCATCACGACGGCGATCACACCGATCGTCATGCTGGTGATGTTCGTGTACGTCTTTGGCGGGGCGATCGACACCGGCGGCGGAAGGTACGTCAACTACCTCCTGCCCGGCATCCTGCTGATCACGGTGGCGTCGGGCGTCGCCTACACGGCGCTGCGGCTCTACACCGACGTCGCCAGCGGGATCTTCGAGCGCTTCCAGTCGATGCCGATCGCCCGCTCGGCGGTGCTCTGGGGCCACGTGCTGACGTCGTTGATCGCCAACCTGACGTCGCTCGTGCTGGTCGTCCTCGTCGCTGTGGCGATCGGGTTCCGCTCGGGAGCCGGCGTGCTCGCCTGGCTCGCTGTGCTCGGCATCATCGTGCTCTTCACGCTGGCGCTTACATGGCTGGCAGTGGGCGCGGGGCTCGCCGCCAAGTCTCCCGATGGCGCCGGTGCATTCGCCTACCCGCTCCTGTTCCTTCCGTTCGTCAGCTCCGCCTTCGTGCCGACCGCGGGCATGCCCGGGCCGGTTCGGTGGTTCGCCGAGCACCAGCCCGTGACCTCGATCGTCGACACCCTGCGCAACCTGTACGCCGAGCAGGCGCTGGGCAACGATCTCTGGACAGCCATCGCCTGGTCCGTCGGTCTCATGGCCGTGGCCTACGCCGTCGCAGTGCGCACGTACCAGCGCAAGCTCGCCTGAGAGGCCGGGCACACTGAAGCCGATGCACAGCGATCTGACATGCTGACCATCAGCCAGCTCGCGGCCTACGCCGGGGTGACCGTGCGAGCGGTGCGCCACTACCATGCCAAGGGGTTGCTTCCCGAGCCCGGGCGCGACCACTCGGGATACCGCCGCTACGACGCGGCAGCCGTCGTCGAGCTGATCCGGATCCGCACGCTCGCCGATGCGGGTGTGCCCCTGTCGCGCGTGCAGGAGCTGCTCACCGCCGACGAGGACGACTTCGCCACGGCGATCGAGGAGATCGACCACCGCTTGCGGGCCGAGATCCGCGAGCGCCAACGCCACCGCGAGCGCGTGGCCCAGCTCGCGGCCGGCGACCGGATCGCGCTGCCGCCTGAGGCCGTCGACTACCTCGACCGGCTGCGTGATGTCGACGTGGCGGAGAAGGCGATCGAGATGGAGCGCGACGCCTGGATCCTCGTCGCAGCCCAGATCCCCGAGCAGATGCCGGCGCTCATGGCGCTCAAGCTGGCTCAGATCGAGGACCCGGCCATCACGGAGATGTACGCCGACCTCGTCGCGGTGGTCGACTGGGAGCCCGATGACCCCCGCCTCCCCGCCGTCGCCGACCGGCTCGTGGGGGTCTTCGAGGACTGGAACGACGAAGATCCAGCGGCATTCGAGCTCGACGACGACCTGGTCGCCCTGCTCGATGAGGTGTTCGTCAACGCCGTGCCGGCCGGTCGGAGGCTCATGCACCTGCTCGAGGAGCGCGGCTGGCGAGGCTGGACGCAGGTCGAGCGCGTCAACCCTCCGACCTAGATCGCGTGACGACCATCTCGGCGATGATCTCGCGCCGCGGCGGGAGGAACCCAGGCGACCTGCATCTGGTCCGAGTACGTCGACAAGGTTGCGACGTCATCGCACACCATCACCGGCGACGACGTCGATGCGCTCCGGAGAGCTGGGTGCAACGAGGACGAGATCTTCGGAGATGACCGTCGCCGCCGCTCTCGGTGCCGCACTCGCCAGCCTCGCGGCTGGACGATCCGCGCTCAGCCGCAGGCGGCAGGAACGGTGAGATCGTCGCCCCCTCGACTGCGCCGACACCGCTCAGAGCACGCGGATCCCCGACGGATACCCTGGCCTCTGCTGATGCCCGAACGGATGACCACGACGGTCGAGACCTGACGCATGAACGACACTGCGCACGGAGCCACAGCGGTGACGAGCACGTTCCGGCCGCACGACACGACCTTGCTCGACGTGTGGCGCATCGGCCGGCTCCGGTTCAAGGTGTACGGCATCACCTCGGTCGGGCACGTGGATCCCGATCTGATCGAGGCGACCCGCCGACTCTGCGCGGACATCGAGGATGCCGAAGCGCACGGCCTCGGGTGGATCACCATCCACCAGACCGCTGGGGTCTGCTACGCGTTCGCCAACTGGTGGTGCCAGGACAGCATCGTTCGCCAACGTGGCTGGGTCGCCCCGGGGAACGCGCCGGCCACGCTCTCACCGATCACCGACGAGGTCACCACCTGTGTGTGGGAGGTCCCGCTCGCAGCTGCCGAGCGCGACGCGTGGATCAGCACGATGATGTCCGGCAGCAACGACGCCGACCAGTACCTCGAGCTCGACGGGTCCCCGGCCGAAGGCTGACACCAGGAGGACGAGAGCTGAGGGGGTGGCGCGGCGTCCACGGTGCCGGCCGCACCGTCCGCAACCAGCGGTGTCAGCTCACCTGCGGCCCCTACGCCGAGCGCCTGCCCCAGCGATACGTGAGTGAGAAGAGGTAGGTGCCGGTCACCAGCAGAAAGGCGAGCGCCAGGTAGTTGACCCACTCCGGTCCGCCCAGCGCGTTGGAGGCGACCACGACCACCACGGTCAGGAGCCCGTGGCCGTGCGCTGCGGCGAGCACGCCGTCGACACTCACCCACTGGACCCGACAGCATCCCGGGTGACGAACTCCTCCAGGACCGGTGCGATCTCGTCGGGCGTGATGATCGGTTCCTTGCTCTCGACGAGGACGTGGCGTCCGTTGGGGAGAGCTTCGGCGATTCGGCGGCCCATCGAGGCCGTCCATTCCGGACTGGTCGTGCTGCTCAGCACCAACGCCGGGAGGTCAACGCGGGCGGCCAGGGCCTCGAAGGACGAGTCAGAGTCGTCGAGGACTGCGAAGTCATAGGGAATCGTGTGAGCGATCGTGGTCAGCTGCGGGTCCTGGCTCAAGTGCCTTGCCACCTCGGTGGGCAGCTCCATCGACGCCAGGAACAGCTCGACCGCCTCCTCTAGGCGCTGCTCGGCGACAAGGGCTTGGATGCTGTCGTCGAGCTCGAGCGCCTCCTTGCGGCTGCTGACGTCGGGAGCGAATGGCACGTCATGCAGCACGATCCCAGTGATGGGCAGGCCGTGCGCTGCCGCCCGGAGGGCGAGTCCCGCGCCCGACGAATGCCCGTAGACCGCGGCTGTCCCCCCAGCTTCCGCGATCAAGGCACCGAGATCCTCTATCTCCCGATCAACCGCATACTGCGGGGTGTCGCCACTGCCGCCGCGACCGCGACGGTCGTAGACGAAGACCGTCAGGCACCCCGCCAGCCTCTCGGCGAGAGATCTCGTCGCGACCGGGCTGCGCAGCGCCCCGCCGACGAGGATCAAGGGCCGGCCGCCGCCGAACCGCTCGTATCCGATCGACGTGCCGTCCGCCGAGACGGCGTGCTCTGAGCTGCTCATGAACATCCTCCGCTGCTAGTACTGGACGGTACAGTACTCACGATAGTACTAGACCGTCTAGTACCGAGACAGTCGAGGAGCAGGGACAGTGAACAGCACAGGCGACCCGACGACGAAGCGTGTCGGCGGCGGACCCGAGGCGACAGCGAGTCGTTCCGCCGCCAAGATCCAAGCCATCACCGACGCAGCTCGTTCGGTGTTCCTACGCAAAGGCTACGGCGGCGCCAGCATGGATGAGATCGCGGCCGCCGCCGCGGTGTCGAAGCAGACCGTCTACAAGCACTTCGCCGACAAGCAGCGGCTGTTCGAGCACGTCATCACCAACGACATCGAGCAGGCTGAGAGCGCATCGCAACCACTCGTCTCGGCGCTGCGAGAGAGCGACGACCTCGAACGCGACCTCCGCAAGTTCGCCCGCCAGCACATCGCGCTCGTGACCCAGCCGCACATCGTCCAGATGCGACGCCTGATCATCGGCGAAGCCGACCGCTTCCCCGACCTAGCTGGCGCCTGGTACGAACGGGGCCCCGAACGCGGCTACGCAACCCTTGCCGAGGAGTTCGAGGCGCTCGCACGACTCGGCCGGCTACGCGTCGATGACGCCCTGATGGCGGCCCAGCACTTCAACTGGCTGGTCCTCTCCGTGGCCCTCAACAGAGCAATGTTCCTCGGCGCGCACGCCTCCATGTCCCGCCGTGAGCTCGAGCGGTTCGCCGACGGAGCGGTCCGCGTGTTCCTCGCTGCCTACTCCACAGGATCATGAGTGACGAGCCACAGTGCGGGGCGTTAGCGAAGTACCGGACGGCTCTCGGAGGGCGAAGGCGCGGAGATTCCACGTCGTCGGACGAAGCCGCTCAAGGGACCGTGAAGCTGCTCACTTCGACGGTCAGGTCGCCGCCATCGGGGTCGTGACCGAAGACGAACGTCACATGGACGTGCTCGCCTCCCGCGAGGAAGTCGACGGTCTGTTCGCCGGTGCTGACCTCGCC
>DATCYH010000466.1:0-1991 GCA_036570405.1 Nocardioides sp. | reverse complement strand
GTCTCCGGGGCCCCTGCCGATGAGGCCACCGTGGCCGACCTGCAGTTCGCCTGGCGTGCGATCCGCGCGGTGAAGTCCAACGCGATCCTGCTCGCCAACGACGGCGCCTCTGTCGGCGTCGGCATGGGTCAGGTCAACCGGGTCGACTCCTGCGGACTCGCGGTCTCGCGTGCCGGGGACCGCGCTGCCGGCGCGGTCGCCGCCTCGGACGCCTTCTTCCCCTTCGCCGACGGCCTCGAGGTGCTCCTCAACGCCGGCGTGCGCGCGGTCGTCGCTCCCGGCGGCTCGATCCGTGACGAGGAAGTCATCGCCGCGGCCGAGAAGGCCGGCGTGACGATGTACTTCACCGGCACCCGCCACTTCGCCCACTGATCCGCAGCCGTCCTGCACCGGTCGGCCGGTCCCGGCCGATGCGGGACATCCGCACCACGACCTGCGTTGCGGCCGCTCGGGCAGCCACGACGCACGACGTTCCCAGATGACAGGATGAGCACGTGACTGCACAGAAGCTCGACGGATCCGCGACCGCTGCTGCCATCAAGGAGGAGCTGCGCAGTCGCGTCGCTGCCCTCAAGGAGCAGGGGATCACCCCGGGGCTGGGCACGATCCTGGTCGGCGACGACCCGGGCAGCCGGTGGTACGTCAACGGCAAGCACAAGGACTGTGCAGAGGTCGGGATCGAGTCCATCCGGATCGATCTGCCCGAGGTCGCCTCGCAGGAGGAGATCGAGGACGCCGTACGCTCCCTGAACGAGGACCCTGCCTGTACCGGCTACATCGTCCAACTTCCGCTCCCGCGCGGCCGTGACGAGAACCGCGTGCTCGGCCTGATCGACCCGGCCAAGGACGCGGACGGCCTGCACCCGACCAACCTCGGCTGGCTGGTGCTTGGGAACGAGGCGCCGCTGCCCTGTACGCCGTACGGCATCGTCGAGCTGCTGCGTCGCCACGACCTGGCGATCGCCGGGGCCGAAGTGGTCGTGATCGGTCGCGGTGTCACCGTCGGTCGGCCCCTGGGCCTGCTGCTCACCCGCCGCTCCGAGAACGCCACGGTCACCCTGTGCCACACCGGCACCGTCGACCTGGCCGGCCACGTGAAGAACGCCGACATCGTCGTGGCCGCGGCGGGTGTCCCGGGCATCATCACCGGCGACATGGTCAAGCCGGGTGCCGCCGTCCTCGACGTGGGCGTCTCCCGCGTCGACGGCAAGATCGCCGGGGACGTGGCCGCAGACGTCTGGGACGTGGCCGGCTGGGTCTCCCCGAACCCGGGGGGAGTGGGTCCGATGACCCGCGCGATGCTGCTGGCCAACGTGGTCTCGATCGCCGAGAGCCAGTCGGCCTGACGTGTCCGGAACAGAGGAGCCCGACTCCCGCTCCGAGAACAAGGTCGACCTGCGCAAGGCCACCGAGGTCACCAAGCCGCGCACTGTGGGCGGCCTGGTCTATCTCGGGGTCCTTGCTGGTGCGCTGACCGGCGTGGTCGTGGCCGCCCTCGGGCCGTGGCGCGCCGGGGTCAGCATCCTGGCGGTGTCGATGCTCCTGGGCGCGGGCGCCCGACTGATGATCCCCGAGGCGAACACCGGCATGCTCAAGGTGCGCAACCGCTATGTGGATGCCACGATCCTGCTCGCTATGGGCGTGGCGATCATCGTGCTGGCGTCCACGATCCCCGACCAGATCGGCTGATCATCCGCTGATCGACTCAACGCATCGCCCGAACGCGTCCCACGCGCAGGCACGACCGAAATGCGAGAACGGCCGCCATCCCTCAGGGACGGCGGCCGTTCGCGGTGATCAGATCAGACCGAGCTCGGTGACCGCGGTCCGCTCCTCGGCGAGCTCAGCGGTGGAGGCGTCGATCCGGGCGCGCGAGAACTCGTCGATCTCGAGGCCCTGGACGATCTCCCAGTTGCCGTCCTTGGTGGTGACGGGGAAGGAGGAGATCAGGCCCTCGGGAACTCCGTAGGAGCCGTCGGAGCGGACGGCCA
>DATCYH010000465.1:0-6335 GCA_036570405.1 Nocardioides sp. | reverse complement strand
GACATGCGGCCAATCTATCGGCCGCGAGGCCGGGCTTCAGGACTTCGCCGCGCTGGGTCGCGTCGCTTAGTATCCACTGCGGACATCCGTCGTGGCCCGGTGGTCATGGCATCGAGAAAGGCCATCTTGACCACTCCCACGAAGCAGAAGCCGGCGCCTGCAGCAAAACTCCGCGGCGACATCGAGGGCCTCCGGGCCATCGCCGTAGGAACGGTGCTGCTCTACCACATCGGCGTCCCCACGGTCAGCGGCGGCTACATCGGTGTCGACATCTTCTTCGTGATCAGTGGATTCCTGATCACGGCACTGCTGATTCGCGAAGGGGAGAAGACCGGGCGGATCAGCATCCTCTCGTTCTATGCCCGACGCGCCCGTCGACTGTTGCCGGCAGCGACGGTGGTGCTGATCTTCACCGCGATCGCCGGCTGGCTGGTGATGCCGGAGTCCTCGCACGGTGATCTGGCCACGGACGTCGCCTCGGCGACGGCGTACGTCGTGAACTGGGCGCTGGCCTTCCGTGCCGTGGACTACTTGGCCGAGGATGCCGCGGTCTCGCCGCTGCAGCACTACTGGTCGCTCTCGGTCGAGGAGCAGTACTACGTCATCTGGCCGCTGATGATCATGCTCGGTCTGTTCGTCGCCCGCCGTCTGGGCGTGCGCGCCAAGCCGCTGCTGTTCGGCACCATCGGCGTGGTTGCTGCGGCCTCGCTGGCCTACTCGGTCTACTTCACCGAGGCCAACCCGGCCAAGGCCTACTTCTTCACCACCACCCGCGTCTGGGAGCTGGCGATCGGCTCGCTGCTGGCGTTCGCAGTGGTGCGACTGCGCATCGGCATCACCGCCCGCGCCGCGAACATCATGGCTGCCGCCGGACTGGCGCTGATCGTCTACGGCACCTTCTTCCTGGACTCCGCCACCCCGTGGCCGAGTGCCTGGGCACTCGTTCCGACGGTGGGCGCCGCGCTCATCATCGGCGCCGGGTGCCGCACCGAGGACACCGTGGTGGGACGCCTGCTCAGCCTGCGCCCGATGACCTGGCTGGGCGGTATCTCCTACTCGGTCTACCTGTGGCACTGGCCGCTGTTGGTGCTGGCTGAGGTCCAGTGGCCCGAGATCGGCCTGCCCGCCAAGCTCGGCATCGGTGCCCTCTCGATCATCCTGGCCCTGGGCTCGCGCCACCTGATCGAGGACCCGGTCCGCTTCCACCCGGTGATGGCCCGCCGCGCCGGCGTGGCGCTGGCGACCGGCGGCGCGATGATGGCGACCTCGTTCGCAGCGGCAGCGATGATCAACTCGACCGTCCCCGAGCTGGACCTCGACGCCCCGGTGGCCGGGGCGACCGTCCTGATCGAGGACCAGTCCGCCAAGAAGTGGCAGGTCACCGACGAGCCCGAAGAGTTCTACACCACCTCCGGCGAGGTGACCCCGGACCCGGCCGTGGCCATCCAGGACATCCCCGCCTACTACGCCGACGACTGCCAGGTGTAGCCGGACGACGAGATGGTGCACGAGGAGTGCGTCTATGGCGACCGCAAGGGCACCAAGACGATGGCCATGCTCGGCGACTCCAAGATGGGCCAGTGGTTCCCGGCCCTCGAGGACATCGCGATGCGCGAGGACTGGAAGCTGGACCTCTACCTGAAGTCGGCCTGCTCCTTCACCTTCGCCGGCCCGAAGGACGACTGCAACGCGTTCGGCCGCAACGTCATCAAGCACTTCGAGGAGAACGGCGCGCCGGACTTCGCGATCATCTCCCAGGGCACCGGACCGATCGGCGAGCTGCAGACTGGCATGACCGAGGCCGTGACGGCACTGGAGAAGCTCGGCACCCAGGTCATCCTGCTGGCCGACAACCCGACGCCGCCGGAGCAGAAGGTCTATGACTGCGTCGCGAAGAACCCGGACGACTACCTCGCCTGTGGGTTCCCGATCGAGGGGAACAAGCTCGGGCAGGGCACCGAGCCGCTCGAGGACCTGCGCGACGAGACCGGCGTCGACTACATCGACCTCAACGACTGGATCTGCCCGACAGGTGGTGAGGAGTGCCCCGCCGTCATCGACGACACCCTGATCTATCGCCAGGGCAGCCACATCACCGCGAGCTATGCGCGCTCGCTCTCGCCGGTGCTGCACCGGTCGCTGGTCGCGCTCGGTGCGGGGGACACCCCGGTCGAGGAGATCACGGCCGACCAGGTCGCCGGGACCGACTGAGCCGGTCACCGGTCCCCTCACCAAGCCGGTCAGCAGTCCGGTGAGAGGCCCGGTCAGCGCCGGAGCCGGTCACGACGTACGCCGTGTCAGGCAGCCGCGTGCTGCCCGGCGAGCATCGTCGAGGCGACGACCTCGAAACACTCGGCCCAGGCCGCCGCCACCTCGTCGGTGAATGCCTCGCCCAGACCGGTCGCCAACGTCTGCAGCAGCGCCGCTCCGACGGTGGCATAGTCCTCGGGGCGGGCGCCGTAGCTGGCGTGCTTCGCGCCCAGTTCGGCCACGGTGGGTGCCACCGAGTCCCAGTCCTGCAGGGCGTTGACCGCGACCCCCAGCGTCTTCATCAGCTTGACGCGCTGCTCGGCCAGGTCCTCGGCGAACAGGTTGCGCAGCTCGGGGGCTCGGGTGAAGAGGTCTTCATAGAAGATGATCGCCGCGTCGTCGGCGATCGGGGTGACCAGCTCGAACGTGGACTGGACGAGGTGCACTTGGTGCGGGGTCATCGGACCTCCTGGAGCGGGGGTGAATGGTCCGACCACGCTAGGAAGGGGACCACCGGGTGAGGGTTTCCGCGCGGTGAAGGCTCCGAAACCTTCTGCTCACGACCTCACGTCGCCGACGAGAACATGCCGACGAGAACATGCCGACGAGAACATGCCGGCGAGATCATCCCGGAGAAGTGCAGCAGGGCCCCGACGCCGTGGCGTCGGGGCCCTGCTGGTTCCGGTGAGCTGGTGCCGGTGAGGTCAGGCCCAGCGCTCGCTGGACGCGACGAAGTCGAGCCTGCGCTCACCGGTGTAGATCTGCTTCGGGCGAGCGATCTTCTGCTCCTTGTCCTGGACCAGCTCGAGCCACTGGGCAAGCCAGCCCGGCGTGCGGCCGATCGCGAAGAGGACGGTGAACATCTCCGGCGGGAACTGGAAGGCCTCATAGATCAGGCCCGAGTAGAAGTCCACGTTGGGGTAGAGCTTCCGCTTGACGAAGTACTCGTCCTCGAGGGCGATCTTCTCGAGCTCGAGCGCGATGTCGAGCAGCGGGTTGGTCCCGGTGACCTCGAAGACGTCCTCGGCCGACTTCTTGATGATCTTGGCGCGCGGGTCGTAGTTCTTGTAGACCCGGTGGCCGAAGCCCATCAGGCGCTCGTTGCCCTCCTTCACGCCGTCGATGAAGGCGGGGATGTTCTCCTTCGAGCCGATCCGGCGCAGCATCCGCAGCACTGCCTCGTTGGCCCCACCGTGCAGCGGGCCGAAGAGGGCACCGACGCCGGCCGAGACGGCCGAGTAGGGGTCGACCTGGGTCGAGCCCACCGAGCGCACCGCGTTGGTCGAGGCGTTCTGCTCGTGGTCGGCGTGCAGGATGAACAGGACGTCGAGGGCCTTGACCAGGCGCTCGTCGGCCTCGAACTTCTTCTCGCTCATCTTGAAGAGCATCGAGAGGAAGTTGGCGGTGTAGCCCAGGTCGTTGTCGGGGTAGACGAACGGCTTGCCCTGCGCGTGACGGAACGACCATGCGCCGAGGGTGGGCATCTTGGCGATCATCCGGACGATCTGCATGTGCCGGTTGGCCGGGTCATCGATGTTGCGCGCGTCGGGATAGAACGTCGAGAGCGCGCCCACCGAAGCCATCAGCATGCCCATCGGGTGTGCGTCGTAGCGGAAGCCGTGCATGAACGACTTCACGTTCTCGTGCACGAACGTGTGGTAGGTGATCTCGTGCTCCCAGGCGTCATATTCCGCCTTGGTGGGCAGGGCGCCGTGGATCAGCAGGTAGGCGACCTCGAGGAAGTTCGACTTCTCGGCGAGCTGCTCGATGGGGTAGCCGCGGTATTCGAGGATGCCCTTGTCACCGTCGATGAAGGTGACTGCGCTGCGGCAGGACGCGGTGTTGACGAATCCGGGGTCGTAGACGGCGAGGCCGGGGGTCTCGTCGTCGGTGCGGATCTTGCCGAGGTCGGCGGCCTTGATGGTGCCGTCGACGATCGGTACGTCGTACTCACTGCCCGTGCGGTTGTCCCTGATCGTGAGGGACTCGGTGTTGTCTGTGACGGCCGGTACGTCGGTCACGTCGGCTCCTGTCGTGAAAGAGTGTCGTGGACTCTCGTATATGTGTCGGTCCCCAACCTATTCGGTTGTGTCTCGTGACACCACGTGGGGTCGTCCATCCCCGCGTTACTGACCAGTACCCGAGACGGCCGCGTCGAACACCCGCTGCTGGTCGGGCGCACGGCTCGTTTTGACCTCGTCGAGGCGCGAACCCTATTCTTGACAGTCGCGTCTCCTGCCGCGCCCGCATGGGTGCAGACCCGGACGAAGTGGAACCGGGCAGTGTTCGTCAGAAGACGTCAGCACCACCACCCGCCCAGGCATCCCTGGTCGGGCCCAACGAACTGAAGTGGAGCAACTCAAGTTGCGTACTTACAGCCCCAAGCCCGCTGACATCCAGCGCGAATGGCTCGTCATCGATGCCCAGGACGTCGTCCTGGGTCGACTCGCCGTCCAGACCGCGAACCTCCTGCGTGGCAAGCACAAGCCCACCTTTGCTCCGCACATGGACATGGGTGACTTCGTGATCATCGTCAACGCCGAGAAGGTCGCCCTCTCCGGCAACAAGAAGACCACCAAGCTGGCCTACCGCCACTCGGGCTACCCGGGAGGTCTCTCCTCGACCCCCATCGGTGAGCTCCTCGAGAAGGACGCCCGCAAGGCCATCGAGAAGGCCGTCTGGGGCATGCTCCCCAAGAACCGCCTGGGCCGCCAGATGCTGAAGAAGCTCAAGGTCTACTCCGGCCCCGAGCACCCGCACGCGGCCCAGCAGGCCACCCCGTTCGAGATCACGCAGATCTCCCAGTGATTGCAGACAAGGAAATCAACGTGAGCGAGAACGAAAACACCGCCGAGGTCGAAGAGACCTTCGAGACCAACGAAGAGGGCATCGCCTACAGCTCGGAGTCCGCTCCGTCCGCTGACGCGCCCCTCAAGCCGGCCACCATCGCCCCGGCGAACGCCACCGGCCGTCGCAAGGAGGCCGTCGCGCGAGTGCGCCTCGTCCCCGGCACCGGCAACTGGACCGTCAACGGCCGCGAGCTGGACGACTACTTCCCGAACAAGCTGCACCAGCAGGTTGTCAACGAGCCGTTCGCGAACCTCGAGCTCGAGGGTCGCTTCGACGTCATCGCCCGCATCCACGGCGGCGGCATCACTGGCCAGGCCGGTGCGCTTCGCCTCGGCGTGGCCCGTGCCCTCAACGCCATCGACGTCGAGGCCAACCGCCCGTCGCTGAAGAAGGCCGGACTGCTCACCCGTGACGCCCGCGTCATCGAGCGCAAGAAGGCTGGTCTGAAGAAGGCCCGGAAGGCGCCCCAATTCTCCAAGCGCTGATCCTGCGCGCCGGGTGACCGGCACCGCTATCGTCGGAAGGCGGCCCGGAACCGGGCCGCCTTCCTGCATTTCCGCCCCTACCTGCCCACGAACCTCACCACGCGACCCAGGAGCGACCTTCATGGCAAAGAATCTGTTCGGCACCGACGGAGTCCGTGGTCTCGCCAACGGTCAACTCACCGCCGAGCTGACTCTGGACCTGTCCGTTGCTGCAGCGCACGTCCTGGCCGACCGGGGTGAGTTCTCGGGGCACCGTCCCGTGGCGGTGGTGGGGCGCGACACCCGGATCTCCGGGCAGTTCCTCGAGGCAGCCGTCGTGGCGGGACTGGCCTCGGCAGGGGTCGACGTACTCCTCCTCGGTGTGGTGCCCACGCCGGGTGTCGCCTTCCTGACCGCCTCGCTCGACGCCGACCTCGGCGTGATGCTGAGCGCCTCGCACAACCCGATGCCCGACAACGGCATCAAGTTCCTCGCCCGCGGTGGCGTGAAGCTCGACGACGCGATCGAGATCGCGATCGAGCAGCGCCTGCGCGAGCCGTGGGAACGGCCGACCGGTGGCGACGTCGGTCGGGTCTCCACCTATGCAGCGGCAGTCGACGACTATGCCGCGCACCTGACCAGCACCGTCTCGCGCGCGCTCGAGGGCCTCAAGGTCGTCCTCGACTGCGCCGAGGGAGCGGCCTGGAAGGCTGGCCCGAAGGCGCTGCGCGATGCCGGCGCCGAGGTCATCGCGATCCACGCCGATCCCGA
>DATCYH010000464.1:0-4494 GCA_036570405.1 Nocardioides sp. | reverse complement strand
GATCAGGTCCGGGTCACTGGACAGGTCGAAGCCGAGCTCCATGCCCTTGAGCTCGATCGAGGCGCGCCCGGCCATGTCGGAGACGAGCAGGCGCATGTCGTTGCCCACCTCGACCGGGTCCAGGTGCTGGTAGAGGTTCGGGTCGATCTTGATCGCCGAGGCGTGCAACCCGGCCTTGTGCGCGAAGGCTGACGTGCCCACGTAGGGCTGGCGCGACGCCGGCGGGAAGTTTGTGATGTCGGCGATGGCATGGGCGATCCGGGTCGCCTCCGCAAGCCGGCCTTGGGGCAGGACCGTGCGGCCGAGCTTGAGCTCGAGGTTCGCGACAGTGGTGATCAGGTCGGCGTTGCCGGTGCGCTCGCCATAGCCGTTGATGCAGCCCTGGACGTGGGTGGCGCCTGCCTCGACAGCGGCGATCGAGTTGGCCACCGCACAGCCGGTGTCGTTGTGGGCGTGGATGCCCACCCGCCCGCCGGTCTCGGCGATCACCTCGGAGACGATCTCACCGACCCAGTGCGAGAGCATCCCGCCGTTGGTGTCGCACAGGGCGACGGCCTCAGCACCGGCCTCGAACGCGGCGGTGAGCACCTCGAGGGCATAGCCGCGGTCGAGGCGATAGCCGTCGAAGAAGTGCTCTGCGTCAATGAACACCTGTTGGCCGCTCTCGCGCAGGTGGGCCACGGAGTCACCGACCATGGCGAGGTTCTCCTCGAGCGTGGTGCGCAGGGCGAGCTCCACGTGGCGGGTGTGTGACTTGGCGACCAGGGTGACCCACGGGGCTCGGCTCTCACGCAGGGCAGCGATCTGCGGGTCGTCGGCCGCGGCGATGCCGGCCTTGCGGGTGGATCCGAACGCGGCCAGGACCGCGTTGCGCAGGTCGAGCTCGTCGGCCGCACGGCGGAAGAACTCGGTGTCCTTCGGGTTGGCTCCCGGCCATCCGCCCTCGATGAAGCCGACACCGAGCTCGTCGAGGAGCCGGGCGATGTTCAGCTTGTCGGCAACCGAGAGGTTGAGCCCTTCCTGCTGGGCGCCATCGCGCATCGTCGTGTCATAGACGTGGAACGCACCCTGCAGGTCCATCACTGACTCATTTCGCTTCGCTTCGGGAAAACGACTTCTCGTACAAACAAAAAAACCTCTCGATCACGAGAGGTTGCGCGTCACCGGGGGCCGGGACGCGCTAGGGAATGATGATCGCCGTCTGTTGCACGCCGTCAGTCTGCCATGGCACACCGATCGGCGACATGGATCTCGAATTGCGACATTTCCATTCTCCTGTGGAGACCCCCGACCCGGATCTATATTGAACCGTCCGATCATCGTGAGGGGATTCAAACCATGCGGATCAGCAAGTTGAGCGAGCGCGCCTGCCTACCTGTGGGCACGGTCAAGTTCTATCTCCGCAGCGGACTGCTCCACCCCGGGCTCGCCACCAGCGCCACCCAGGCGCTCTACGACCAGTCGCACCTGGACCGGTTGCGGATGATCCGCGCGCTCTTCGAGGTCGGCGGCCTCGCCCTGGCCGACATCCAGCGCGTGCTGGACGCGATCGACCTGCCCACCGAGTCCGTGGACGCGTCGCTGGCGCTCGTCGACGAGGCCCTCACCGGTCCCCCACTCGAGCAGGGCGGGGTCGACGTGGCCGCAGCGCGCAATCTCCTGCTCGAGCTCGGCTGGCACGTGGACGCCGATTCGCCCCACTTGGTTCCGTTGGCACGGGCTCTGTCCGCACTGGCCGACGTCGGCGTGGTGGCGGACCGAGAGCGGCTCAAGTCGTACGCCGAGGCAGCGGCCCACGTCGCCCGGCACGACGTGGGCGCGATGGAGAAGGTTCCCGAGCAGGACCGTCCCCGCACCTTGGCCGCATCCCAAGTGCTCTTCGATCCTGTCTTCTCGTCGCTGCGCCGTCTGGCCCGTGAGCACCAGGCGTTGACGGCCCGGTCGCGGATCCCGTCGCCGCGGATGTCGGTGCCGAACGCCTGACTCACCGGACTCAACGGACGAGCTTGGCCAACCAGGAGTTGTCGCCCCACGGCGAGGTGTTGGTCGGTGTCCACTCGACGCCGTTGTTGCCGGCCGTGTAGAGCATCAGGGCCGTGATCGCGCACAGGACGACCACACCGATCCCCCACCACATCGAGTCGTCGGCCATCGGTCGACCGATGTTGCGCACCGGGGTCCGCACTCGCGAACTCCCCGGCCCGGTCCAGATCGAGACGCCGAGGACGAGGCCGGAGACGAGGAGCAGCATGATGTCCTCGGCCCCCAGTAGGAGCAGGACGAGCGCGACGCATGCCGCCAGCATCCAGCCCCAGAGGACCAGCAACAGGCTGAGCGGCAACGAGACCACGAAGTGCCACGGGGCCGCGAGCACGTCGACCAGCCCGTCGTACCACTTCGCGCCTCGTCGGTTGCGACGCTGGGTTGCTGCGGTCGAGGAGAGCGAGACGCTGCGCAGGAGGATCACCAGGGCGGTGACCAGGCACAGCGTCAGCCACGGGCCGGCCGCGACACCGCTGCCCACGGCGGCGAGCAGGCCCAGGCCGAGGCTGGTACGGCGCAGGCGCACCGCCCAGGACGGTAGCGGTTGCCCAACCGATTGTTGGGGTGCTGCCTGCGGCGCGCCCTGCTGGTGTGGCGAATGCGGACCGGCAAGCGGCTGCCCCGGATAGCCGGACTGGGGCGGTGGGGGCTCCTGGTAGGGCGATCGCGCCGGAGCCATGAACGACTCCCCGACCGAGGGTGAGGCCTGTTGTTGTGGTGGCTGCTGGCGAGTCGGCGCCTCAGCGCTGGCCACACCACCGATCACACCGTTGGCCACACCGTCGCCGCCGTTGCCGACCACCTCGGTCGCGGTGAAGTCCGGCGCGGCGGAGAGCGGCATGGTCATCGTGGCAGGCGCTGGCGCCGACTTCCGCTCGGACCGCGACCGGTCCCCGGTGGCGTCCCCACCCAACCGCGCGATCAGCTGCGCGAGCGTCGGGCGGTTGGCGGGATCAGGGTCCAGCGCGGCCACCACGAGACCGAGCACCTCGTAGCCGAGCCCGTCCAGGTCATGGTCGCCGCGACGCACCCGGTCCAGGACGGCCATCGACGGGCCCTTCCCGAACGGCCCACGCCCCAGGCCCGCGAAGGTGACGGTGCCGGCCCAGGCGTGTACGTCGGAGGCGGAGGTCGGCTCGTGGCCGAACAGGACCTCGGGGGCCAGGTAGCCCGGGGTTCCCATCAGGTAGCCGGTGCGGGTGATCTTCTCGTCATCGGCCAGTCGGGCCAGGCCGAAGTCGATGAGCACCGGGTGCCGGCCCTCCATCAGGACGTTGCTCGGCTTGACGTCGCGGTGCAGTACGCCGACCTCGTGGACGGCCTGGATCGCCTCGGCCAGACCACAGGCGAAGTCGATCAGGTCGGAACCCTCGAGTCGGCCCTCCTCGGCCACGTGGTCGTGCAGGTTCAGCCCCGGCACATAGCGGGTGGCCACGAACGGCACCGGTCCCCACGGGTCCGCGTCGACGATCTCGGCGATCCGCGGCGAGCGCACCCGGCTCAGCGACTTCACCTCGCGGGCCAGTCGCTCGCGCGCCTCGGCGTCCCCGACGACGTGTGGTCGCAGGACCTTCAGCGCGACCCGTTGGCCACCCGGCCGGCGCGCGAGGTGGACGACACCCATGCCACCTTCACCGATGCGGGTGAGCAGCTCGTAGTCCCCCACCTGCATCCCGCTGGGGGCACGTCCCTGTGTCGTCACGTCGCGAGATTACCTGTTCGGGGCGCGCGCTCACGGTTGCGCACGCCGGGCCCGCTGGCCGGGGCTCACACCACGCGATGCATCCAGCCGAACGAGTCCTCGGCGCGGCCGTACTGGATGTCGACGAGCGCCTGGCGGATCTGCATGGTCAGCTCGGTCGACGCCGGCGCCGCGACCTCGCCGCCGTCCCACTTGAGCGAGCCCACCGGGGTGACGACGGCAGCGGTGCCGCAGGCGAAGATCTCGACGATCTCGCCCGATTCGACTCCGTTGCGCCACTCGTCGATGGAGAACTTCCGCTCACTCACCTGGTGGCCGAGCTTGCCGGCGAGCTCGATCACCGAGGAACGGGTGATGCCCTCCAGGATCGTGCCGGTCTGGGGCGTGACGATGGAGCCGTCCCTGAAGACGAAGTACATGTTCATCCCGCCGAGCTCCTCGACGTACTTGCCCTCCTGCCCGTCGAGGAAGACGACCTGGTCGCAGCCGTGGCCGGAGGCCTCCTGCTGGGCCACCAGCGAGCTGGCGTAGTTGCCGCCGGTCTTGGCGGCACCCATGCCACCGCGACCGGCGCGGGTGTACTCCTCGGTCAGCCAGAGGCTCACCGGCTTCACGCCACCCTTGAAGTAGGCACCAGCCGGCGAGGCGATCACCATGAAGGTGACGTGCTGGCTCGGGCGGACACCGAGGAACTTCTCGGTGGCGATCATGAACGGGCGCAGGTAGAGGCTCTTCTCCCCCGCGCTCTC
>DATCYH010000463.1:0-2389 GCA_036570405.1 Nocardioides sp. | reverse complement strand
TGGCGCGGATCTCGGCCAGGAACTCCGCGATCCGGCCGATCGCCTCCTCGAGCATCGTCACGTCGGGCAGGGTGACCAGTCGGAAGTGGTCCGGGGTCGGCCAGTTGAAGCCGGTGCCGTGGGTGACCAGGATGTGCTTGGCCCGGAGCAGGTCGATCACGAACTGCTGGTCGTCCTTGATCGGATAGACCTCGGGGTCCAGCTTCGGGAAGCAGTAGAGCGCACCCTTGGGCTCCACCGAGGAGACGCCGGGGATCTCGTTGAGCATCCGGTGGGCCAGCATGCTCTGCTCATAGAACCGCCCGCCGGGACCGATGAACTCCTCGATGGACTGATAGCCGCCCAGCGCCGTCTGGATCGCGTGCTGGGCCGGGACGTTGGCGCACATCCGCATGTTCGCGACCAGGGTGAGGCCCTCCAGGAAGTCCTCGGCCAGGTGCTTGGGGCCCGAGACCATCAGCCATCCGGCGCGATATCCACAGACCCGGTATGCCTTCGACAGGCCGCTGAAGGTCAGGCACAGCACGTCGTCCTCGGTGTAGGCGGCGGTGTGGTGGTGGACCGCGTCGCCGAACAGGATCTTCTCGTAGATCTCGTCGCTGAAGATGACCAGGTCGTGGCGACGGGCGATGTCGACCAGCGCCTTGACGGTCTCCTCGCTGTAGACCGCACCCGTCGGGTTGTTCGGGTTGATGATCACCAAGCCGTGGGTGTTCTCGGTGATCTTCGACTCGATGTCCTCGAGGTCCGGCGCCCAGCCGTTCTCCTCGTCGCACAGGTAGTGCACCGGGGTGCCGCCGGAGAGGGTGACCGCGCCGGTCCACAGCGGGTAGTCCGGGGCGGGCACGAGGATCTCGTTGCCGTCGTCGACGAACGCCTGGAGCACCATCGAGATCAGCTCCGAGACACCGTTGCCGATGAAGATGTCGTCGACGTGCGCGTCCTGGAGCCCGCGGGACTGGTAGTACTGCGCGACTGCGGTGCGGGCCGAGAAGATGCCGCGCGAGTCGGAGTAGCCCTGCGCCTCGGGCAGGTGGTGCACCATGTCGGCGACGATGGCCGACGGAGCCTCGAAGCCGAACGGGGCCGGGTTCCCGATGTTCAGCTTGAGGATGCGGTGGCCCATTGACTCGAGGCGCTGGGCCTCGACCAGGATCGGTCCCCGCACGTCGTAGCGGACGTTCTTCAGCTTCTGGCTCTGCTTGATTCGGCGCACCGCCCCATGATCGCAGGCCGATGGGTGACCTGTCGCAGCAGTTTCACCGGCAGCCCGAGCTGCGGACGTCAAGCGAGCGGCAGGTACGCCGTCAGGTCGGCCCGCTCACCACTCGCCCGGACCCTGCCATCGCCCTCGGCGTCCGCGAACGTCTCCTCACCCACGGCGAGGGCCACCCACGTTGCCGGGTCCAGCTCGACGACGGCGGGCGGCGTACCCCGCTTGTGCCGGACTCCCTCGATCACCTGGACCGCAGCCCACGGCGGCACGCGGACCTCGACCGAGTTGCCGGGGGCGCGCTGCTCGAGCACCGCCAGGAAGTGCTTGGTGAGCAGCCTCATGTCGGCAGGCTCGCGCCGGGAGAGTGCCAGGGCCACCGCGGAGGGTTCCGCCGGGACCAGTCGTCGTGCCATCCTCCAAGTATCCCCGCTCGCGGGGTTTGGCTCCCACGAGGTCGGGTATCGACTCTTCCGGAGCCAGCGAGGGCTCTCTGACTCGGCGGAAGGAATCACCCCAGCATGTACACGATCAGTGACGGTGGAGGTGGCCCCCGCACGTGGAGTGGCCCCAACGAGGAGAAGCTCTACAGCATCTTCATGGCTGGTACGACGTCCCTGGAACAGACCAGGGACCGCTGGAAGCAGGGGAAGACCTCCCTGGTCTCGGCACGTGACGACCTCAAGACCCAGGCCGACTCGTTGCGCACCCTGTTCGGCCAGAGCAACGGTGACGGGCCCGGTGACCGGGCTGCGGCGGCGTACATGGCGGTGGTGGAGTCGCTGGAACCCCGGATCGCGGAGGTCGACAAGGCGGTCACCGCGCTCGACAACGTGCTCACCGCGATCGAGGACGCCCGGACCAGCTGGCATGGCATGCCCACCGTCACCGTGGCCGAGCCCGGCCCCGTGGCGACGATGACCGTCTCCGGAGCGGCGCAGAAGGTCGTCCACGAGGAGCAGAAGCAGAACCGGAACGCCCGCGCCGGGCAGATCCTGCGTGACTTCGAGTCCAGGGTCACCACATCGAGCGACGTCTTCCGCGAGATCGCCGGGGAACCGCCCGTGGACCGCCCACAGCCGACGGGGAGTTCCCCGAGCGGGCCGTTGTCACAGGGACAGAGCGTTCCGAGCTCGCGGCCGCACGCGACCCTGACCCAGAGCAGCCAGGGCCAGG
>DATCYH010000462.1:0-1976 GCA_036570405.1 Nocardioides sp. | reverse complement strand
CAGAAGCTGTGCCTGACCAGCCGCACCCAGATCCCCGGCGCACTCACCTGATCCGCGGTGTCAGCCCTTGGCCCCCAGCTCATCAACAACTGAGCTCTTGAGCGCAAGGGCTGACACCTGGTGGGTCAGCTGCGCCCGTTGCCGTATTCGTCCATGATCGCGCCGGCAGCATCGACCATCGACATCGGGTCGACGAGCAGGTGCTGGGTCGCCACCGCGGCGTCGCGGGTGGCCCGACCCAGTGCGGTCGGGTTGCGGAAGGACTGGCTGCCACCCCAACGGTGCGCAAAGTTGGTGACGGTCGCGGTCACCTCCTGGACCCAGGTGATCGACTGGCGCAGTCGCGCGTTGTGCAGCTCGGTCAGGGCGTTGCCGGCGTTGACCCAGTCCTCGGCCTCACGGTGCACCTCATAGACATAGGCGCGAGCAGCGCGATAGAGCGCCTCGGTCTTGGCAAACTCGAGCTTGAAGATCTCCGAGTCGGCGATGACCGTCGGATAGCCGACACGGCCCTTGACCGTGGCCACCTTGACGATCTCGTCCAGGGCACGGCGTGCGATGCCGAGCGCGACCGGCGCGTGGCCGCCGACGCCGATGCCGAGCAGGCCGAAGCGGAACAGCGGCTCGGACCGGACTGCCTCGGTGGTGAAGGTGTCGAAGCAGTGCTCCTCGGGGATGAACACCTCGGTGAGGCCGTAGTCATAGGAACCGGTGCCGACCAACCCCCACACGTTCCAGTTGCCGCGGAACTCGGCCTCTGCCCGCGGAACGAAGGCGGTGCGGCAGACCGGACCACCCTCAGGGGTGGTCAGCGGGTTGCCCTCCTCGTCGCTCACCACGAACCCGGCCCCGATCCACGAGGCGTGCGCGGAGCCGGAGGCAAACTGATAGTTGCCGGTGACGACGTACCCGCCCTCGACCTTCCTGCCCGAGCCGGTCGGGAGGATCATCCCGGCGGTGATGCCGGGGACGTCGTGCGCGAAGAGGTCCTGCTGGCCCTGGGGTGCGAGGAAGCCCGCGGCCAGGGAGGTGCTCAGGCTGTTGGCCATGAACGCCCAGCCGGTCGAGCCGTCGGCGCGGGAGAGCTCCTCGATCACCTCGAAGCTCTCGACCAGGCCGAGTCCCATGCCGTTGAGCTCCTTGGGCACGGCCATCCAGAAGAGGCGGTTCGCGACGAGCGCGTCATAGACGGGCTTGGTGATCGTGGCACCGTCTTCGATGGCGTTGGCCTCGGCCTCGACGATCTCGGCGACGGCCTTGGCGCGCTCGAGGTGGGTCTTCTCCGCGACCTCGGGGCGCTCGGTGGTGGGTTCATTGAGTACGGCGGTCATGGGTGGCCCTTTCTCCTCCGGGCGCAGGACCCGGTGCGTGACTTATGACGCACATCACAATGTCTCGCAGGGGTGCTCGGGCAGATCCGGACAACTACGTGGTCGACCACGTGATCAACTACGCGTCCTTGGCCACCCGGCGCGAACCCGCGCCCATCGCGAACCCGCACCCGTCGCCCTTCCAGTTGGACACGGCGTGGGGGCGTCGCTTGAAGCGCAGGGCTCACCGCGCCCGATCACCGGGCGAGTGCCACCGCCACGAACTGAGCCAACTCCTCATAGGCCTCGGCGTCCGAGAGATCAAGGCGCGCGAACATCTCCCCGCGCTGGATCTCGAACATCGTGGCGCCGATCATCTCCGCGACGAACGCGGCGTTCACCTCACGCAGCGCGCCGGCCGCGATGCCCTCAGCGATCAGGGTGCGGATCCTCGAGGCGGCCGCGCCGGTGTTCAACTCATAGACCTCGCCGGCCGGCGCGAACCGGGCCAGGTCATCCATGAACGCACGCGACAACGGCGTCAACGCGACCCCGACCCCGCGCAGATAGGCCACCACCCGTTGCGCCGGGTCTGACTCGACGGCGATCCCGTCCTCGACCGCAGCGGTCGCCGCCCGGAAGAACTCCCGGGTCGCCGCGACGACG
>DATCYH010000461.1:0-13900 GCA_036570405.1 Nocardioides sp. | reverse complement strand
CGACCGCTGGCTCGAAGAGGACCCGGGTGACCAGAGCTTGGTCGACTTCGTGACGGAGACGCACTTCCTGGGGCCGAACAGCACGCTGCTCAAGCAGCCTGATCACTTCCAGCTGCTGACGTTCCGCCCTCACCACGACGACCCGACGCGTTCGGTGATGGAGATGCGCCTGATCGTCCCCTTGGCCGAGGCTTCCGGCATGACCGACGAGCGCTGGACCCGCCTCTGGGACAAGAACTGGCAGATCCTGCTCGACGTGTTGCACCAGGAGGACTTCCCGGTCCTGCGCAATTCGCAGAAGGGCATGCAGAGCGCCGACGCCGGACGAATGATGCTCGGCCGCAACGAGGTGGCCAACCAGGTCTTCCGCAGGCTCGTGCGCGAGATGACGGCCCAGGACGCAGATCGGTGATCACCCATTGCTGGCGTGAGCGTCTCGAGGCCCAGGAGCTCGTTGCCATCGACCACATGCTCGCGCTGGCTGCGGACTTCGATGAGGAGGCTGGGTTCTCCACAGCCACACCGGCTGTTCCCGGCCACGGCGGCGATGTGCATCACCTGCTGGTGCGCATGCCGCCCAAGGGGGAACGCGAGAGTCCCGACCTCGACGCACTTCCTGACGCTGAGGTGGTCGGATATCTCCGCCTCGAGGTTGCGGATGGGACGGGGTCGGTCCAACTCGTCATCCGCCCGGAGTTCCGTTCCCTGGGTGTGGCCACCCTGCTCTTCGAACGCCTGGATTCCGAGTCCGACGGGTGGGCATCTATCCCGGGACTGCGCGTGCTCCGCGCGTGGTCACACGGAGCTCACCCGGCTGCCGATCGGATGTGTCGCCGGTTCGACGCGCGACTGGAGCACGCGCTGTTCAAGACACTGCGCCAGATCGGTGGCTCGCGACCGTTCGACGGCGATCCGCTCCCGACGGTGGAGCGAATCGGCAATGCCGAGGTGCCCGAGCTGATGCCCGATCACGACCTGACCATGGCGCCGGCGGAGAAGGCGGCACTCAAGCTCGCCTCATCCACCATCACTGATGCCAGTGGAGCCCGGACTATCCTGGGGGCGCACCCCGAGCAGCCCGCCTCGACCGCGGCCGTGCTGGCGCTGGTGCACGAGGTCGGAACCCCCGTCGCGGCACTCAAGGGCCTGCTCACCCAAGGTCTCCTGGACCTGCAGGAGTGTGGCGCCCGCACGGCCCAGCTCTATGTCGACGCACTCGACGATGCGTTCGTCTCGGCGTCGCGTGAGCTTGAGTTCATCCACGACCAGAGTGACCTGCTCTATGCCCGGGAGTTACCGGTCTGAGGGCGATTGGGGGCTTGTTCCGAGGTCTAGGAACGAGCCCCCAATCTATGCCTAAAAGTTTTGACCGTGGATCTGTTGACCGGCGAAAACCTAACGTGTTAAGTTTTCGATCAATCTTCGACGTGACGCCAGTCACGCGCAACCAGGGAGGCTCCCTATGCGCAGCTTCAGCAACTTCATCAACGGCCAGTGGGTCGAGGCCGAGGGCACCATCCCGGTGGACGACCCGTCCACCGGCGAGGTCTACGCCTACGTCCCGGACAGTGACGCCGCCAGCGTCGATTCCGCCGCCGCCGCGGCTCGGGCTGCTTTCGAGACCGGCCCATGGGCCCGGCTCACCCCGGCCGCGCGGGCCGAGCACCTGCGTCAGCTCGCCAGTGCCCTCGAGGTGCGCTTCGACGAACTGACCGAGCAGATGATCATCGACTCAGGCTCGACGGCACGGTTCGCGCCGATGCTCCAGGTCGGCGCACCGCTCGCCCACCTGCGTGACTTCGCGGACATGGCCCACCTGCTGGACGGTCCCGAGGCCTTCCCCATCCACACCAACCCCAACTTCGGCCAGTGGGAACTGCATCGTGAGCCGGTCGGGGTCGTCGGGGCCTTCACGCCCTACAACTTCCCGCTCTTCATGTGCGTCTGGAAGATCGCGCCCGCACTGTTGGCCGGCAACACAGTAGTGCTCAAGCCGTCACCGCTGACTCCGGTCGGGCCGGATGCACTGGCCCAGGCGGTCATCGACGCGGGCCTGCCCGCGGGAGTGATCAACATCGTCCACGGTGATCGGGTAGCCGGTGAGGCGCTGGTCGCCCACCCGGACGTGGACCTGATCAGCTTCACCGGCAGCACCGCTGTGGGTCAACGGATCATGGCCGCCGCGGCGGCCACCACCAAGGAGGTCATCCTCGAACTGGGTGGCAAGTCCCCAGCCCTGGTCCTGCCGGACGCCGATGCCGAACTAGCCGTCCGGGGCACGCTGTTCAGCAGCATGATGCATGCCGGTCAGGCCTGTGTGTCGACCACCAGGATGCTGGTCCCCGAGAGCCGCTATGACGAGTTCCTCGCTCTCCTCGAGGAGCGCGCCTCCGTGCTGGTACTCGGCCCGGCCGAGGAGTTCACCACCGATGTGGGCCCCGTCATCTCGGAGGCGTCCCGGGTCCGGATCGAGAAGATCGTCGCAGCGTCCCTCGAGGCCGGCGCGCGTGCACTGGTCGGCGGTGTCCCGCCCGAGGGCGTTCCCGACGGTGGGCACTACGTGACGCCGACCGTGCTGGTCGACCTCGACAACGAGAATCCGGCCGCACGTGAGGAGATCTTCGGTCCGGTGCTGACCGTGATCGCCTACAAGGACATCGAGGATGGCATCCGGATCGCAAACGACACGCCCTATGGTCTGGCCGCTGCAGTCTGGGGCAACGACGTCGCCCGTGCCCGCTCGGTTGCCCGTCGAATCCATGCTGGCCTGACCTGGGTCAACGACGTGGCCCAGGCCGACGTCGCCATCTCGCCGCTGTCCGGAGTCGGGCACAGTGGGGTAGGAGCCGAGAACGGCAAGGACGGTCTCCTCGCCTACACGAAGGTCCGCAGTCTCTATACGGCTCTCGATCGGGACCTCGATGCCCGTTCCTACGGCGTCGTCGGCAGTGAGTGGGACTGAGGACGATGACCATGACGCTCAGCAAGACCGCAGTCGTCGACCGCGACAAGTGCAAGGGCCACGGCCGCTGCTTCATGACCGCTCCCGAGGTCTTCGACTGTGATGACGACGGATTCGCGGTCGTGATCGGGACCGCCGATGACGACAAGGCGGTGGCGACGCTCGAGCGGGCCACGGCGAACTGCCCCGAGCAGGCGATCACTGTCGTCCCTGCCGAGTCCTGACCACCCTCCCGGCCTTCGAAAGGACCAGCCCGATGACCGAGCTCAAGAACGCAGAGTCACCCGAGATCCACTACGACTTCGACATCCACGACCCGGAGGCCGTGGACGGTGTCTATGACACCTATGCCGAGATGCGCGGCAAGTGTCCTGTGGCACACAGTCCAAAGTACGGCGGCCACTTCGTGGCCACCAGCTATGAGGACATCCAAGAGGTGCTGCGCAACCCGGGGATCTACTCCAGCCGCACGATCAACGTACCGGACTCGATCGGTCAGGACGGCGAGATGATCCCGATCCAGATCGACCCGCCGGACCACACGACGTACCGCGGCATCATCAACCCGCTCTTCTCGCCGAAGCGGATGCGTGACCTCGAGCCCCAGATCCGCGACATCGCCACCGAGCTCCTCGACGAGATGCTCACGGAGAAGAAGGTCGACTTCATCGAGGCATTCGCCCGTGAATTCCCCAGCAGGGTCTTCCTGGCGCTGATGGGGTGGGACCTGGCAGATGCCCCGAAGCTCAACGAGTGGACGGACATCATGGTCCTGGGCAAGCCCGGCGCCTCGGAGGAGGAGAACGAGGCAGTCCGCGAGGCGGCAGGCATGGAGGTCTATGCCTACTTCGCCGAGATGATCGACGAGCGGATGGAGAACCCCTCGGACTCCGAGGACATCACTCAGATCCTGATCAACTCGACCTTCGATGGACGAGAGCTGACCCAGTTCGAGATCCTCAACATCTTGCTTCTCTTCATGATCGGTGGCTTGCACACCGTGCAGGGCCAGCTCGCCCACACGGTGATCTTCATGGCCGAGAACCCCGAGGTGCGCAAGCAGCTTGTCGAGGACCTCGACCTGGTGCCGTCGGCGGTCGAGGAGATGCTGCGCTATGAGTCGGCGGTCTGCCCAGCGCGCGAGATCACCGAGGACACCGAGCTCAATGGGGTCGCGATCAAGGCCGGGGACAAGATCCTGATCCCGTTCGCCGCGGCCAACCGTGACCCCGAGCAGTTCGAGGACCCGGACAGCGTCGACCTCACTCGTGAGCCGAACCCCCACTTGGCATTCGGAGCCGGCAATCACCGCTGTGTGGGGTCCCACCTGGCCCGCCTCGAGCTGCGGGTCGCGTTCGAGGAGATCCACACCCGGATGCCCGACTACCGCCTGGATCCCGAGGATCCGCCTGTGCGCCACCTCAGCCAGGTCAAGGGAGTCGTCCGGCTTCCGCTCATCATCGGCGAGTCAATCTGACCGCAGTGGAGTGCTCCACCCCCATCACACCAAACAGGAGAACAGACAATGACAGTCAAGCTCGGAACGGTTGAGTTCTATCAGGCAATGGCCGACACCCTGAACAACGACCCCGTGTGGGCCGAGAAGGGCAAGAACCTCAACTACGACATGGCCTACAAGTACGAAGCGCCGGTCGAGGGCCAGTTCTTCGTCACCTTCGACGGGGGCAAGGTCACCGAGGTCCGCAACGCGTCGCAGGAGGACCTGGACAAGGCGGACTTCGTGATCAGTGGTTCCAGTGAGGTGTGGAAGGGCTGTTTCGACGGTTCCGTGAACCCCACCGTCGCCATGACCCGCGGCAAGCTCCGGGTGCGCGGAAAGATGGCGCAGCTGCTCAAGAACATGCCGGCGTTCATGTATGTGCAGGAGACCATGGCCAAGATCGACTTCGAGTAGGAACAAAGGTCCACCAACCCCTGTCGGATGCGCCTCCGGCGGGGGTTGGCGCATTTTAGGTGCATCTCATAAAAAACGAAGGCCTTTAGGTATTGACATGCGTCACATCGGCTCACAGACTAATGGCATTAGATAAGACCTCGCGGAGGTCCAGACGAAAGGTTCGGTTGAGATGAAGTCGAGGGCCGCAGTTCTCTTCGAAGCACCCGGCGAGTGGAATGTCGTCGAGGTCGAGGTCGATGACCCCAAGGAGTTCGAGGTTCTGGTGCGCTTCAAGCACGCCGGCCTGTGCCACTCCGACGACCACTACGCCAAGGGCGACGTCCCCGCGATGGCCTATCCGTTCTGCGGTGGTCACGAGGGTGCGGGTGTGGTCGAGAAGGTGGGCCCCGGAGTCCGTGACCTGGAGGTCGGCGACCACGTGGTGGCTGCCTTCATCCCCGGCTGCGGGCGTTGCACGTGGTGTGCGCGCGGTCAGCAGAACCTGTGCGACAACGGGGCCTACATGATGCTCGGCACCCAGCTCGACGGCACCTTCCGGCTCCACACCGAGGATGGCCAGGACGTTGGGCAGTGCTCGCTGGTCTCGACCTTCTCCGAATACTCCGTCCTCCCCGAGTGGGGAGCCATCAAGATCGACAAGGACATCCCGCTCGACGTCGCGGCCCTCGTCGGCTGTGGTGTGCCGACCGGTTGGGGATCGGCGGTCAACGCCGCCGAGGTTCGTCCCGGCGACGTCGTGTTGATCATGGGCGTCGGCGGCATCGGCATCAACGCGGTCCAGGGCGCCAAGTTCGCCGGCGCCTCGCGAATCATCGCTGTCGACCCGGCACCGTTCCACCGCGAGATGGCACTCAAGTTCGGCGCCACGGACGTCTTCGAGAACATGGCCCAGGCCACGGACCTGGCCCAGGCGCTCACCGACGGCCAGGGCGCCGCCTCTGCGATCGTCACCGTGGGCGTCGTGACCGGCGAGCATGTTGCCGAGGCATTCGCCGCGGTGCGCAAGTCCGGCACCATCGTGCTGACCAGCATGGGCAACGTCATCGAATATGGCATTCCGGTGAGCCTCTTCGAGCTCGCCATGTACCAGAAACGGATCCAGGGATCGCTCTTCGGAATGATGCAGCCGACTCGCGCCGTGACCGACATGTTGCAGCTCTACAAGGAGGGGAACCTCCTGCTCGAGGAACTCGTCACGAGGCGCTACAGCCTTGAGGAGATCAACCAGGGCTACGCCGACATGCATGCCGGGAAGAACCTCCGCGGAGTCATCGACTTCTGAGTCAATATCTAAAGGTTGACGGATTAAAGCCGTAACTCGGGCGTGGCTGGGAAGTTGCACCTGAGTGACTCCAGCCGCACCCGGGGTGGTCGAGATCAGGACCCCCACACAGCACGCCCTTCACACGGACAGGTGAACTGATGAGCAGAGCGACAGGCGCCGTCGGCGCGGTCTCGCCGCCGGTCGGACCATACGACGGTCGCGGAAGCCACCTCGTTGGCGCGCTCCCGCAGCGGTTGCGTGGTCCGGTCGCCGAGGCGGGCGGCATGGTGCAGCTGCTCATCGCGATCATCGTCAGCGTCGTCAAGCAGCCCACGGGCTTCTGGGGGGCCGTGGTCGAGGACATGTACGCCACCATCAAGCAGGCGTGGGTCCCGATCGTGGCCGGCATCTTCGGCTTCCTGATCTTCATGTCGATCCTCACCGTCCAGTTCTTCGACATGGCCGGTGCATCCCAGCTCTTCGGTCCGCTGCTCTTCCTGCAGTCGATCCGCACCTTCACGATGTGGATCAACTCGATGGTCGTCGCCGGGGTGATCGGCACGGCCCTGACCGCCGACGTCGGCGCCCGCAAGGTGCGTGAGGAGATCGACGCGATGATGGTGATGGGCATCGATCCGGTTCGTGACCTCGCGGTGCCACGGGTTCTGTCGATCACCTTCATCACGACCCTGCTCGCGGTGCCGTCGCTGTTGGTCACGATCCTCTCGATGCAGATCGGTGCCAAGTACGTCGCCGGCATGCCGGCCTCGCACTTCCACTCCAATCTCTTCTCCAACCTGGCGCCGGTCGACATCCTCTCGGTCATGGTCAACAGCGTCCTGATCGGTCTGCTGATCGGCACCATCTGCTGCTACAAGGGCTTCACGGCTTCGGGCGGAGCGATCGGCCTCGGCAGGAGCGTCAACCAGGCCGTGGTCTTGTCCTTCGTCTCGGTCTGGATCCTTCAACTGGCCTACAACGCCTTGTTGCTCGGCTTCTTCCCAGAACTGGGGGCCTTCCGATGACAGAAATTCTCGAGAACCCTGCCGGACCCGAGTCCGCGGTGCAGCCGCCGCGCTCCCCGGACACGGAGGCGGGGAAGTCACCGTGGACCCGGCGCATGGAGAGCACCGGCGAGTTCGTCGAGTTCGCCCTGTCCACCTTCCGGCAGATCCCGGCAGCGATTCGGCTCTATCCGGACGAGATCATGCGCCACTGCGGCGCGATGATCCGGTCCAACGCGGTCGTCGTCACCTTCATGCTCTTCATGATGGGCGCGGTGATGGGCCTGACCGCCCACTTCCTGTTCTCCAACATCGGCATCGACTCCTACATCGCGGCGGTCAACTCGGTTGCCGGCGTCCGAGGCATCTGCCAGGTGGTCTTCGGATGGATCATCGCGGCCAAGCTCGGCTGCGGCATCGTCGCCGAGCTTGGCGCCATGCGGATCAGCGACGAGATCGATGCCCTCGAGGTGATGGGCATCCGTGCCGTCCCGTTCCTGGCCAGCACACGCGTCGTCGCAGCCGTCCTGGTGTTGCCGATGCTCTTCGTGGTCGGGCTGTTGGTGAACTTCTGGGCCGGGTGGCTGTTCAACGTGCAGCTGCTCGAGACCGTCTCGTCGGGTGGGTTCGAATACTTCCTCTACCTGTTCCAGAACATCAGGGACTTCGCCATCGCCATGGTCTGGGCCGGACTGCTCGGCCTGGTCATCGTGGTGGTCGCGTGCTACTTCGGCTACACCGCGAGCGGCGGTCCCGTCGGGGTGGGCCGCAACACCGCCCAATCGATGCTCGTGAACCTCGTGCTCGTCAGCATCATCGGAATGATGCTCGTCCAGCTCTTCTACGGCAACGATCCCAATGCGCCCATCGGCAACTGACCGTGACAACTCCGCGGAGGACCATCCCATGACCACGACCGAGCTCGGTACGCCGCCACACGGTGCGCACGCCCTGGCCACGCCTGAGGACACGCACACCGTCGAGGTCCACGACATCCACAAGCGCTTCGGCTCCTCGGAGATCCTCAAGGGGGTCTCGGTGTCGTTCAAGGATGACGCCATCACCACGGTGCTCGGCCCTTCCGGCACCGGAAAGTCGGTCCTGCTCAAGCACATCGTCGGCTTGTTGGAGCCCGACGCCGGCCAGGTCAAGGTGTTCGGCCAGAACATCTGGGAGGTCTCCGAGCTGGAGCGCTACGAGCTGCGCAAGCGCTTCGGCGTCCTCTTCCAGGACGGCGCCCTCTTCGGGTCCATGAACATCTATGACAACACCGCGTTCCCGCTGCGCAAGCACACCGGCAAGTCGGAGAGGGAGATCCGCGAGATCGTCATGGACAACCTGCGTGTGGTTGGCCTCGAGGCCGCGATCGACAAGTTCCCCAACGAGATCTCCGGCGGCATGCGCAAGCGAGCCGGATTCGCCCGAGCCCTGGTCATGAAGCCCGACGTCGTCCTCTTCGACGAGCCCGATTCCGGGCTCGACCCGGTGCGTACCAAGCTGCTCTCGCAACTCATCGCCGAGATCCACGCCGAGTACGGCGGTACCTACATCGTGATCACCCACGACATCCCGACCGCCCGCACCGTGAGTGACTACGTCGCGGTGATCTGGAAGGGCAAGGTCGTGCACTACGGCGACGCCGATGGTGCCTTCAGGTCCACCGACCCGTTCGTGCAGCAGTTCTTGGCCGGCTCGGCCGAGGGCCCGTTGGGGATGGACTGAGGCATGCTGTCGACTTCTCTCTCCAGGCCGTTGGTCGGACGCGTCCTCGTCGGATTCCTGCTCTTCGCGCTTGCCTTCTATGGCGCGAAGCGGATGACCGAGGATGATCCCTACACGACGAAGTTCCTGCTGCCGATGGCAGACAAGACGTTCGTCGGCGCCAAGGTCACCATGAACGGAAAGAAGATCGGCGAGATCTCCGAGCTGGATGTCCGGGACGGCAAGGCTGTCGTCACCGCCGAGATCCAGGATGACAAGGCGCCCCTCCCCGCAGGCACCCGTGGTCGGATCCGCTGGGAGTCGGTGCTGGGAGCACGCACTCTCGAGGTCCTCCCCGGCAAGAAGGGCAATGCCGACCTGCCCAGCGGCAGTTTGCTCACCGGCAACGTCGAGTCCGCTGAGCTCGATGACCTGTTGGCGATGCTCGACGCCCCGACGCGCAAGAACCTCCGAGGGATGGTCGCCAGGCTCGACACCACGGTGGACGGCAAGGAGGAGCAGCTCAACGCCACTCTGCGCGAGGCCGGACCCACCATCGAGGCGCTCGGGCAGGTCGCCCGCGCTGTCGGAGAGGACGGCCCGGCGATCAAGAAGTTGGTCAGCCAGTTGCACGGAGTCACCAGCACGGTCTCGGCCAAGGACGAGCAGCTGACTTCGTCCGTCGAGGACCTGAACGCCCTGATGACGTCCGTGGCGCTGGAGCAGGAAGCTCTCAAGGCCACCCTGACCAAGTTGCCGGGGACCTTGGACACCGCGACCGGCACGCTCGACGGCGTACAGGCGCCCGTGAAGTCCGCGCGACAACTGTTGCGCGACGTGGAGCCCTCCACATCGCAGCTCACCGCGGTCGCAAAGGACCTGCGTCCCGCGTTGGCGGATGCCAAGCCCGCCCTGAACGACCTGACTCCGCTCCTCAAGGACGCCGACCGTCTTCTCAAGCAGACCCCGGCCCTCGCGTCCGGCATGCGCGACTTGCTGCCTACCGCCACGTCCGCGCTTGACCAGGCCAACCCCATGGTCGACTTCCTCCGCCCCTACACCCCCGAGGTCGCGGGATGGATGAGCAACTGGACGGCGACCTTCGGCAACCGCAACCGGATGGGCAACTATGCCCGGGCGCTGATCACGGCCTCCGTCTCGAGTGTTGCCGACGTGCTCCCCGGGGTCCCACCCGGGATGGACCAGGACCCGGCTCCAGCACCGGGCTCGCTCAACAAGTGGAACAGCAAGTCCGTACTCATGCGGACTGACGCCAACGGGGAGACCATCCAGTGAACGCCATCGCTCCCGACAAGCGGCTGCTGCCGGCCATCGTGGTCGGCCTGGTCGTCACGCTCGTGATCTCGCTGCTCCTGCTGAAGCAGGGCGACACCGAGAACGATCAGGGTGTGGCCGGCATCTTCGTCGACGCCAGCCCGCTCGAGGTCGGCGGTGAAGTGCGCGCCTACGGGGTCAAGGTGGGCGAGGTCCAGTCCATCGACCTGATCGGCAACCAGGCCCGGGTGGTCCTCGACGTCAACGACGAAGTCCTGCCGCTCCACCAGGACGCCAAGATGAGGATCAGGCCGATCAACCTGCTCGGCGAGAACTTCGTCGCGCTCGACCCCGGCAGCGGCGACGCCCCGGTGTTGAAGAAGGACGTTCCCGTCGCCCAGACCGAGACCGTCGTGACCCTCCAGGCCCTGGTGGACACGTTCGACGACCCGACCGCGGCCGGACTCGCGGCCCTCGTCTCCGAACTCGGAAACGGGGTCGATGGGCACGGCAAGGACCTTGCCGGCGTACTCAAGGCCCTTGGTCCCGCGATGACCGGGATCGACGAGCTGGGCGAGGTGCTGGACGAACAGAACGCAGTCCTCGACCAGCTGATCGCGACGGCGGACCCGGTGGCCCGCGCCGTGACCGGCAAGGAGGGCAAGCAGCTGGACAAGCTGGTCCAGCAGGCCCACGACATGCTTGGCGCCCTGACTGCCGAGAGGCAAGGACTGGAGCAGACACTGACCGAGCTGCCCGGGGCGATCAAGGAAGCCCGGACCACCCTCAACTCGCTCGACACCGTCGCGGCCTCCCTGGCACCGACCCTGAAGAAGGCGCGCCCGGTGACCGACGATCTGGAGGAGATCACCGGGGAGATCTCGGAGTTCACCCGATACGCCACCCCCGCGTTCAACTCCTTCGACGGCGTCTTCGCCGAGGTCGACAAGCTGCTCAAGGAAGCCGCACCGGCGGTCGCACAGCTGCGCGCGGTCGGGCCCGAGCTGCGGCGCACAACCGACAGCCTCGAAGTCGCCGGTGACCAGGTGCTCAAGGCGAAGCCGTTGTCCGACCTGATGGCATTCGTGCGCAAGTGGGCGCTGAGCACGAACAGCCGCGACAACATCTCGCACTACTTCCGGGGTCTCTTCCACGTCACGCCCAAGGCGCTCAACATGCTGCTGGGTGCCCCGGTGGTGCCCGAGCTGTTGACCCCCGGTGAGCGCGAGGACGGCAACAGCAACCCGGACGAGGTCCTTCCCGACCTGCCGGGCCTCGATCCCGGTGCACTGGACGGATTGCTCTCACCTGACGGCAACATCCTTGAGGGGATCTTGGGCAACCTCGCGCCCGGGCCGAGCAAGAAGTCCGCGAAGGACAGTTCCTCCCGCACGTCCAAGAGCGCGACCGGCCTCAACGACCAGCAGGAGAAGAACCTGCTCGAGCTGCTCCTCGGAGGTGGCAAGTGAAGGCTCAGGCGCACCGCGATGACGTCCGCAAGTTCGGCATCGGAGTCGTGACCGTGGCGGTGGGACTCGTGATCGCCTATGTCGGCATCACGGTCCAGGGCGGCGGAGAGGTTCCGTTCCGTGGATACACGACGGTCAAGGCGAAGTTCGACGATGCCGGGACTCTCAAACCCGGCCAGAAGGTCACCCGGAATGGCATCCGTGCTGGGCAGATCACCGATGTGAAAGTCGTCAACGGCGGAGCGCAGGTGACGATGCGACTCGACGGCGACCTGGAGATCCACAAGGACGCGACCGCGCGGATCGGCAACGAGTCCGCGCTCGGCAAGAAGTACATCGACCTGGACACCGGCTCGCAGAAGGCTGGCTCCCTGGGCGACGGAGTCATCCCTCCCAAGCAGACAGGTTCAGCCCAGGGCCTCGATGACGTCTTCGAGCCGTTCGATGCCCAGGCCCGCAAGGGCCTGCAGACTGCGCTGCGGGAAGTGGGTGGCGGGATGTCCGGCCATGCCGGGGACCTCAACGACGTCCTCGCCGTGGGCCCCGAGCTGCTCACCGATGCCGACGCGGTGGTCAGCACCCTGGCCGACCCGGCGACCAACCTCGACGACCTGCTGGTCACCGCGAACAGCCTGGTCACCCAGTTCGAAGGTCAGAACCAGACCATCGAGTCCCTGATGGTCTCCTCGACCGAGACGCTCGAGGCGATCAACGTCGACGACAGCGCACCCTTGCGGGTCACGATCTCCAGGCTCCCCGAGACGCTCCGGACTGCAAAGGCGGGACTCAAGGCGATCAACCCGCCGCTGCTCCGCACGGCCGGTGCTGTCGAGGAGCTCGCTCCCGGGGTGGACCGACTCGTCGCAGCTGTGCCGGACCTGCGTGGCTTCATGACCGAGTCCCCGCCGGTCGCGCGCACGGTCAAGGAGTTCACCTCGGACGCGGAGGAACCGCTGCGCAAGCTGGTGCCCGCCATACGCGATCTCCGCCCCGTGGCGGACCGCGCGCAGCGCACCCTGATCCACGCGGATCCGCTGCTGGCCACCCTCAAGCCCTACTGGAAGGACGTTGCGGGCATGGTGTCCCACCACGACCTCCTCAGCGGTCACTACTCGCCCAGCAAGCACTACTTCAGTGCCCAGTTGACGATGCCCGGCATCTACAACGTCACGCTGCCCGACCCGCTGGCCGACGTGGATCCCTACCCGGGGCCGGGCAAGGCCTTCGAGAAGCCCGGACAGTGAGAAGGACCTGACATGTCATCGAAGAACATCTTCAAGCGCGGAAACACCCGGGCACGCAAAGGTGTGGCGCTCGTCCTGATCGTGACCGTGATGATTCTCGGTCTGGTCTTCAAGAACACCATCATGGTCAGCGCTCGGGGTGGGGAGACGATCCACGCGGAGTTCGCCCAGAGCTACGGGCTGGTCGACGGGGTCACGAAGGTGAAGCTGGCTGGCCTCGTGGTGGGCGTCGTGACCGGTGTCGAGCACACTGACAAGGGCACTGCGATGGTTGCCATGAAGGTCGATCGCGAAGCGCTCGACTCGGTCGGGTCCACGCCAACCGCCCGGATCGTCCCCCTCACCATCCTCGGCGGCCAGTATTCCGTCGAGCTGCACCGCGGTGGCAACGGCACCTACGACGGAGACACGATCGGGCTGGCCCGCACTGAGATGCCGGTCGAGATCGACCGCGTCCTGGAGGCCCTCCCCAGCGACACCCGCAAGTCGACCCAGCGGCTGTTGAAGAACACCAACTCCAGCCTCGATCGGGGTGGGAGCGAGAATCTTCGCGGTCTGCTCGCGGTCGCTCCGGACGTCCTGCCGACGGCTGGCACGTTCCTCGAGGCCCTGCAGGGCGAGAACCCGGGCAACGACCTCCCCTCGATCGTCACCGACCTGGAGGAGATGGCCGACGTCCTCGTGGCACGCGACGAGGAGGTCGCCGCGATCCTGACGGACCTGGGCGTCACGACCCACACCCTGGCCACCCGTCGCGGTGAGGTCTCCTCGACGGTGAAGGACATGCCGGGCACGCTCGACTCGGTCGAGGTCGGCATGGCCCAGCTCGACGGCACGCTGGAGCTGCTCGACGACTCCACGTCCAAGCTGCGACCGACGGTGAAGGAGCTGGAGCCCTTGCTCGACGAGCTCCGCCCCACCCTGCGAGAGGCTCGCCCGGTGCTCGCCAAGCTGCCACCGATCACCAAGGATGCGCGTGAGGTGCTCAAGCAACTGGTGCCCGCAGTTCCTGTCGCCACCGACATCGTCGACAACATCCGCGGTCCGGTCATCGACCGGGTCG
>DATCYH010000460.1:0-9678 GCA_036570405.1 Nocardioides sp. | reverse complement strand
GTGGCCGTGGCAGAATGTGTCAGCGGCTCTTGACGTAACCGGGCTTTGCCGCGCCCCAATTGCTTTTCCGAGAGGTGTTCGTGTCTTCGAGCTCGCGCAAGTTGCTCCCCGCTGACGTGCTGACCCATCCCGACATCGTCGGGCTGATCGCGCTGGCGGAGCCCACCGGGACAGTCACCCCTGAGGCCGTACGCCGCGCCAGTGAGGCCGCTGCCATCGAGCCGCGCCACCTGCGCGCGCTGATGGTCCACCTCGGCGAGAAGGGCATCACCGTCGTCCTCGACAGCGAGGCCCACGCGCGCGCTGTGGCGGCTCCGGCCGCACGCAAGAGCACGGCGACCGCCGCCGCGAAGAAGGCCCCGGCCAAGAAGGCTGTGGCCAAGAAGACGCCGGCAGCCGCGCCAGCCCAGGACGCTGACGAGCCCGCGACCAAGGCCGCACCCGCGAAGAAGACCGCGCGGAAGACCGCAGCCAAGAAGGCCGCTGCTCCCGCCGAGGCCGCCGCGGTCGTCGGTCCGGACGGCAAGAAGGTCCTGCCGGACATCCCCGACGAGGAGTTCGAGAAGGACGTCAAGGCCGACCCGACCATCAAGGAAGACGAGAAGCAGGCCTTCACCGTCTCCGCGGCCGACGACACCGACGAGCCCGAGCAGCAGGTCATGGTCGCCGGCGCGACTGCCGACCCGGTCAAGGACTACCTCAAGCAGATCGGGAAGGTACCGCTGCTCAACGCCGAGATGGAGGTCGAGCTCGCCAAACGGATCGAGGCGGGTCTCTTCTCCGAGGAGAAGATGAGCGGCGGTGGCCGGATCACCCCCAAGCTCCTCGAGGAGCTCGAGTGGATCTCCGAGGACGGCCGTCGGGCCAAGAACCACCTGCTCGAGGCCAACCTCCGTCTGGTCGTCTCGCTCGCCAAGCGCTACACCGGTCGCGGCATGCTCTTCCTGGACCTGATCCAGGAGGGAAACCTCGGTCTGATCCGTGCGGTCGAGAAGTTCGACTACACCAAGGGCTACAAGTTCTCGACCTACGCGACGTGGTGGATCCGGCAGGCGATCACCCGCGCGATGGCCGACCAGGCGCGCACCATCCGTATCCCGGTGCACATGGTCGAGGTCATCAACAAGCTCGCGCGCGTCCAGCGCCAGATGCTCCAGGACCTGGGCCGCGAGCCCACCCCGGAGGAGTTGGCCAAGGAGCTCGACATGACCCCGGAGAAGGTCATCGAAGTCCAGAAGTATGGCCGCGAGCCGATCTCGTTGCACACCCCCCTGGGTGAGGACGGCGACTCCGAGTTCGGTGACCTCATCGAGGACTCCGAAGCCATCGTCCCGGCAGACGCGGTCAGTTTCACATTGCTCCAGGAACAGCTCCACGCCGTCCTGGACACCCTCTCCGAGCGTGAGGCGGGCGTGGTCTCGATGCGCTTCGGCCTCACCGACGGCCAGCCCAAGACCCTCGACGAGATCGGCAAGGTCTATGGCGTGACCCGCGAGCGGATCCGTCAGATCGAATCGAAGACGATGAGCAAGCTGCGCCACCCGAGCCGCTCGCAGGTCCTGCGCGACTACCTGGACTGAGGCTCGCCCAAGTTTCGCCGAAGGTTGCCTCATCTGCTCTGCGGGCGAGGCAACCTTTTGTGCTCCCTGTGCGTCGTCACTGTGGCAGCCCCCGACTCGCCGGGGCGCACAGTGCGATTGGAGCAACGGATGAGCACACGGGTTCTCACACGGATCGCAACGCTGGCCACGGGCGCAGCGTTGGGCGCCGTCATGACGTTGCCGGCCGCGCAGGCGCAGACCACCACGGCCTGGGACGCGGCAGACACGCCCGGGTCGAACTACGACATCAGGCAGGTGTCGCTGGCGCACGGCAGGACCAGCGTCGGCGTGAACGTCCGTTTCGCCGACCTGAGGAACTCCAACCAGGTCAACGCAGGTGCCACCGTCTATTTCGATGTCAAGGCCTCTCGCGGCGGCCCGGAATATGCGCTGACGACGGGACTTGGTCCCGGCACCGACTACTACCTGGTGCGGGTCAGGGACTGGAAGATGTATGGCGACCCCAAGACCTGCAGCCACCAGGTCAGCCTCGGATATGACGATGATCGTCTCCGGGTGACCGCGGCCCGCTCCTGCTTCGGTTCGCCGGCCCACGTGCGGGTCGGCGTACGGATGGCGGACAACCACGACGGCTCGCACCCGGTCAGCGACTGGCTGATCGGCTGGAAGCGCTACACCGGCTGGGTCACCAGCAACTGATCGGGTCCACGGCCGCCGTCGCGGGTCAGACCAGGACCACGCCGATGATCCAGGTGAGCGTTGCCAGCAGCGCGAAGACGAACTCGATCAGGATCGAGAAGCCGACCGCTGTCAGCGCTGCCCGCGTCGTACGCCGTGCCTGCGCCTGGCCGACTCGTTGCAGCTCGGCGAGATAGACGCCGAGCACGAACCCGACTACCACTCCGACGACCGGGATCACGAAGAACCCGACGATGCCGAGCAGCCCACCGGCCAGCAGCGTCCGGTTGGGCACGCCGCTCTTCTTCATCGAGCGGCCGGGAACGAGATACTTCACCAGGGTGCCCACGGCCAGGAAGGTCGTCGCGACGGCGAAGACCACCCAACCCGTGGTCTCGCCCAGGTGGAGGGCCCAGCCCAGCACTGCCGCAAGGATGAGCAGGCTCCCCGGCAGCATCGGGAGCACGATCCCGACCAGGCCGACGGCAATGGCGAGGGCGACGATCACGTCGACAGTAGTCACGGCGTCAGCCTCGCACATCGGTAGTGCCGGAAGATGGCAACGACCCCGACCGGTGGACCGGTCGGGGTCGCTGCGAAGTCAGTTGCGGGTCAGTCGCTCTCGCTGGCCGGGGTGCCGGCAAGCTTGTGCGTTTCGTCGGTGACGGCGACGGCCACTTCGCGCAGCTTCTCACCGTGCTCGCGAGCGTGGTGAGCGCAGAACAGGAGTTCGAGCCCGGAGGCCAACTCCACGCGAAGGTAGGCCTGGGCGCCGCAACGGTCGCAACGGTCCACCGCAGTCAGGGCGGCGGAACTGGGGGCAACAGCAGTAGTCACTTCGGCCTCTCTTTCCTCGTTGTCGGGTTCAACGAGCCGGGAGCCATTTTGATTCCCGGCAATTCGTGGCACCTGACACATTCATCCAATCACGACGTGAGCCTTCCCCCGCAGGGGTGTTCCCACGCCTTGGACGTCGTGTCACCTGTGAAACGAAGCAGTCCTGCAAGTGTGACGTGGTGGTGGTGAGATCGGTTGCCGAATTGGCGCACCTGACCCGAGATCGTGTCCTCTTCGTGACCCTGCCCACGAACTCAACATAAGACGACTCGGCCGCAATCAGGGGCAGGAGGGGACATTGCGGTGGGCCGTGTCGGCGTTCGGGAGCGGTTGCGGATAACTTGGACGCCAACGACCGCCGCATCGCGCGCGCAATGAAGGAGCGAAGAGTTGAGCAACGCCGTCTGGCACGTGACCGGTGCCCGCCCCAATTTCCCCAAGGCCGCCCCCGTGGTGGCCGCGCTCAACGAGCGCGGAATCTCGCAGGGTCTGGTCCACACCGGACAGCACTATGACGACAACATGTCCACGGTCTTCTTCGAGCAGCTCAAGCTGCCGCGCCCCGACATCAACCTGGGTGTCGGCTCCGGCTCCCACGCGCAGCAGACCGCGACCATCATGACCGGCCTCGAGGAGCTCTTCCTCAAGGAACAGCCAAAGCTGGTCGTCGTCTACGGCGACGTGAACTCCACCGTCGCGGCCGCCCTGGTCGCCTCCAAGCTGCACATCCCGGTCGCTCACGTGGAGGCTGGGCTGCGCAGCTTCGACATGACCATGCCCGAGGAGGTCAACCGGATCGTCACGGACCGGCTCTCCAACCTGCTGCTGGCCACCAGCCCGGACGCGATCGCGCACCTCGCCCACGAGGGCGTCGCGGCCGAGCGCATCCACCTGGTCGGCAACCCGATGATCGACACCCTGCTGTCCTTCGTGAAGGACTCGGGAGAGGCGCCGCACGTCGAGGGCTTCGAGATCCCGGACGGTCCGTTCGCGGTGGCGACGCTGCACCGCCCCGCCAACGTCGACGACCCGGGCGACCTCAACGTGCTCAAGGACGCCCTGCACGCCACAGCCGACCAGCTCCCGGTCGTCATGCCCGTGCACCCCCGAGGCAAGGCCCGGATGACCGAGATCGGGCTCTTCGACCACGACAACATGCACGCAGTGGAGCCGCTGGGCTATCTGGAGTTCCTCGGCCTGGTCCGGCGCAGCGCGCTGGTCGTCACCGACTCGGGCGGCATCCAGGAGGAGACCACCGTCCTGGGCGTCCCGTGCCTCACGCTGCGCCCGAACACAGAGCGGCCGGTCACCATCACCCACGGCACGAACCAGCTGGTCACCGCTCCGGCGCTGGCCGGGATCGTGAAGGAGACCCTCGCTGCCGGGCGTCCCACGACGTGGAAGGTGCCCCCGCTCTGGGACGGCCAGGCCGGCCCGCGGATCGCGGAGGTCATCGACAACTTCCTGGCTGCCCAGGGCTGAGGCCCCAGCCTCCAACTCGACGCTGCCACGCCTCCCCGGGTACGCCCGGGCAGGCGTGGCAGCGCTGATTTCAAGGCGTCGCGAGATAGATTCGCATGGTCGCACCACGAGCAAGGACAGACCCATCGACAACACGTACAACGCAGCCCACCTCCTGGTCCTCGAGGGCCTGGAGGCAGTGCGCAAGCGCCCCGGCATGTACATCGGCTCCACCGACACGCGTGGGCTGATGCACTGCGTCTGGGAGATCATCGACAACGGCGTGGACGAGGCCCTGGCCGGGGTCGCGCAGCGCATCGAGGTGACGCTCCACCCCGACGGCTCCGTCGAGGTCCACGACGACGGTCGGGGCATCCCCACCGACAAGGAGCCCAAGACCGGGCTCCCCGGTGTCGAGGTGGTGGCCACCAAGCTGCACGCCGGAGGCAAGTTCGGTGGCGGTTCCTACGTCGCCACCGGTGGCCTGCACGGCGTCGGCCTGTCCGTGGTCAACGCGCTCTCGTCTCGGATGGACATCGACGTCGATCGTTCCCCCTCTGCCCAGGGCCTGTCCTTCCAGCGTGGCATTCCCGGTGTCTTCGACGGCGACGAGCCGGATGCCTCCTTCACCCCGAAGTCGGGGCTGACCCGGAAGGGCAAGCGGGTCGCCAAGGGCAAGTCTGGGACCCGTATCCGGTTCTGGCCGGACCGGCAGATCTTCACCCGCGACGCGGCATACGTCTATGACGACCTGATCACCCGCGCTCGCCAGACCTCCTTCATCGTCCCGGGTCTCGAGCTCGTCATCCGTGACCAGCGGGGGCCCGAGCCGGTCGAGGAGAAGTTCCGCCACGACGGCGGCATCGCCGAGTATGCCGAGTTCCTCTCCGAGGGCGACCCGGTCACCGACGTGTTGCGGCTCCAGGGCAAGGACACGTTCACCGAGACCGTGCCGATGCTGGACGCCAAGGGGCACATGACGCCGCAGGAGGTCGAGCGCGAGCTCGCTGTCGACGTCGCCCTGCGGTGGAGCAACAGCTATGACACCGTCCTGCGCTCCTATGTGAACGTGATCGCCACGCCCAAGGGCGGCACCCACGTGAGTGGTTTCGAAGCGGCGATAACCAAGACGTTCAACGACGTGATGCGTTCGTCGAAGGTGCTCAAGGTCAACGACACCGACGTGATCAAGGACGACGTGCTCGAGGGCATGACCGCCGTGGTCACCGTCCGCCTGGCCGAGCCCCAGTTCGAGGGCCAGACCAAGGAGATCCTCGGCACCTCGGCCGCCCGCACCGTCGTACGCAAGGTCGTGGCGAGTGAGCTGAAGAACTTCCTCGCCTCCACCAAGCGGGTCGAGAAGGCGCAGGCCAAGCTGGTCATGGAGAAGGTCGCCGGGGCGGCCAAGACCCGGATCTCGGCCCGCCAGCTCAAGGAGACCCAGCGTCGCAAGAACGCACTGGAGTCCTCCGCGCTGCCGGCCAAGCTCGCCGACTGCCGCTCCGCGGACAACGAGCGCACCGAGCTGTTCATCGTCGAGGGTGACTCGGCGCTCGGCACGGCCAAGCTGGCCCGTGACTCGGAGTTCCAGGCCCTACTGCCGATCCGGGGCAAGATCCTCAACGTGCAGAAGGCCTCCGTGGCCGACATGCTGAAGAACACCGAGTGCGCCTCGATCATCCAGGTGGTCGGGGCCGGGTCCGGACGCACGTTCGACCTCGAGGCGGCGCGCTACGGCCGGATCATCTTCATGGCCGACGCCGACTCCGACGGGGCGCACATCCGTTGCCTGCTGGCCACGCTCTTCTTCAAGTACATGCCTGACCTGATCAAGGAGGGTCGCGTCTATTCGGCAGTGCCGCCGTTGCACCGCATCGAGCTGACCCGGCCGAAGAAGGGCATGGACAAATACGTCTACACCTACTCCGACGCCGAGCTGCAGCGGAAGCTGGCCGAGCTCAAGCGCAAGAACGTGTCCTGGAAGGACCCGGTCCAGCGCTACAAGGGTCTGGGCGAGATGGACGCGGACCAGCTGGCCGAGACCACCATGGACCCCCGGCACCGCACCCTGCGCCGGATCACCGTGGACGACGCCGACGAGGCGGTGAAGGTCTTCGAGCTGCTGATGGGCTCAGAGGTCGCGCCGCGCAAGGAGTTCATCGTGCAGGGTGCCTACGACGTCGATGTCGAGGCGCTCGACGCCTGAGCTGGTGCGCGGTGCATTGCGGGTGCCGCCGCCAGACACTGCGGGTCGCACTTGTGTGACGGCGCCACGCGCGATGCTCAACTGACGCGGAGGGCTCCCGAAGCGGTCGCCGGCACGGCCGGCTGGTGCGGTGCCACGGGGGCGACCCGGACGTACGTCGAGCCGAGCGGCGGACGCGGGTCCTGCTCGCCCTTGTTCGGCCAGAAGGCCAGAGCCCGCTCAGCCTGGGCGGTGATCGTCAGCGACGGATTCACGCCGAGGTTGGCGGTCACCGCCGAGCCGTCGATCACGTGCAGGCCGTCGTGGCCGTAGACCCGCTGCCACGGGTCGATGACGCCGGTGGCGGGGGAGTCCCCGATCACTGCGCCGCCGATGTAGTGAGCGGTCGCGGGGATGTTGAGCACGTCGGTGCCGACGGCGCCGGCGTCGCCCTTGACCTTGCTGGCAAAGAGGCGGGCCACCTTGTGCCCGATCGGGATCCAGGTCGGGTTCGGCTTGCCGGTTCCCTGCTTCGTGGTCAACCTGCCGCGCTTGCGGAAGGAGGTCAGCGAGTTGTCCAGCGACTGCATCACCAGCAGGATCACGCTCCGGTCTGCGCCACCGACGGGCCACATCGAGCGGATGAACGACACCGGGTGGCGCAGCACGGTGAGCAGGAAGCGGAGCGCACGCAGCGGGCCACCGTCGATCATCGGCACGGAGAGCGGGAAGAGCGCGTCCTGGCCGGAGCCATATTTCACCACCTCGACGTGGGTGGTCGGCTCGGGGTGGATCGAGGAGCTGATCGCCACGCCCTGTGCCATGTCGGTGTGCTCGCGGCTCGCGACGGTCAGGATCGCTTCCGAGTTGGAGCGGGTCAGCTCGCCCAGGCGAGGCGAGAGCTCGGTCAGGACGCCCTCGTCCTTCATCTTGTGCAGCAGGTCCTGGGTGCCACGGGCAGCCGCGGCGAAGACGACCTGCTTGGCGGTGAAGGTGCGCTCGCGCTTGCGCAGGACTGCGCCCGAGCGGACCGTGTCGACGGCGTACCCGTCTGCGACCGGCCGCACGGCGGTGACCGTGGTCATCGCGTGCACCTTGGCGCCCAGGCCCTCGGCCAGGTGCAGGTAGTTCTTCACGGTCGTGTTCTTGGCGTTGAACGGGCACCCGGTCATGCACCGGGCGCAGTGCTGGCAACCCGCTCGCGTGGGGCCGGCGCCACCGAAGTAGGGGTCGGCGACCTCAGTTCCTTCGTTGCCCTCGTTGAAGTAGACGCCGACGTCGGTCGGGTGGAAGGTCTCCGGAACGCCGAGATCCACGGCCACCTCGCGGAGCACGTCGTCGGCCCGCCCCAGGCGAGGGTTGCGGTTGACGCCGAGCATGCGCTTGGCCTGGTCGTAGAACGGGGCCAGCTCGGAGCGCCAGTCGGTGATGTGGGCCCAGGCCGGGTCCTCGTAGAACTCGGGCAGCGGCTCGTAGAGGGTGTTGCCATAGATCAGCGAACCACCACCCACGCCGGCCGCACTGAAGACGGTCACCTTGCCGATCACGTTGATCCGCTGCGTCCCGGTGAGTCCGAGGGCAGGGGCCCAGATCGAGTTGCGCAGGTTCCAGTTGGACCCTGCGAACTCCTTGTCGGTCCACCGTCGGCCGGCTTCGAGGACGCCGACCTTGTAGCCCTTCTCGCTCAGGCGCAAGGCACTGGCACTGCCGCCGAATCCAGAGCCGATGACGAGTACGTCGTAGTCGTGGCCGGACATGGGGTCCTCCTGTGGTCGCCGCTAGTGCGGTCCAGCGATTGTGTCAGGAGGAATGTAACAGCGATGCTGTCAACGTCGTTGGCGCATCTGCCAACTGGTCAGAACTTCTGGTCCAGCAGCCCGGTGTCGACGTCGTAGATGAATCCGCCGACCTTGACGCTGTCGGGGATCAACGGGTGCGACGTCACGGCGCGGATGTCCTCGGCGAGCGCCGCCACCTGGTCGGAGACCACGTGGAAGTGCTGCCAGGAGGCATCCTGGCCGGCCGAGGCCCCGACCTTCTCGCGCAACTCGCTCTGGCTGCTGGACGCCATCGCGCACCGCGTGTGCGGGATCACCAGGATCCGGTTCACGTTGAGCAGGTGCACGCCCAGCACCAGTGCCTCGAGGGCCGCATTGGTGATGCGCCCACCGGGGTTGCGGAAGATCTTGGCGTCGCCAGCCTTGAGCCCGAGCATGTTCAGCGGATCGATCCGCGAGTCCATGCAGGTGACGATGGCGACGCCGGCATGCGCGACCCCATCGAATCCACCCAGGCCGAAGTCATCGGCGAACGTCTTGTTGGCAGAGATCAAATCGTCGAATTCACCCACATTCCGAAAGTAGCGGATGCCGGGAGACCCGAGCACACCGGCCACGAAGTGAGACGCCGCTCAGCCTCCGGAGCGGAGCAGCTCGCCGGCCGGGATCCCCTTGGTCCGCGCACCACGGAAGAGCAGCAACGCGAGCAGCGCGGCCATCACCGCACACACGGCGGCACCGAGGAAGACGGTGTGCTCCTGGGCCAACGCAGCCTGGGTTCCGCAGTAGCCGTAGCGGTTCGTGTGGTCCTCGAGGCAGGTGACATTGGCGTCGAAGAACCGGCGCAGCCCGATCGTGGTCAGCGCGGAGATGCCCACGAGCATGCCGACCATCCGGGCCACGACGACCAGGGCGGAGGCGACGCCGTGCACGGAGTCCTCGGTGCTCGCCAGCAACGCGGCGTTGACCGGCGCCAGGGCCAGGCCGAATCCGAACCCGGTGAGCAGCAGGGTCAGGTTCACCGGCCAGTGCCGCAGGGTGTCCTCGTCCCACTGCGCCATCAGCACGAACCCGCCGGCGGCCGCGAACATGCCGACTGCGGTGACCACCCCGGCAGAGAAGCGCCGGATCAGGTAGCCACCCAGTACGGCGCCGACCGGAAGCGCGATCAGGAACC
>DATCYH010000459.1:0-1650 GCA_036570405.1 Nocardioides sp. | reverse complement strand
GCCCACCGGGGCAGCTGGCCCAGCGCATAGTGCGCACGTGGGCGCAGGCGGCCGCGATACCGGGCCTGCAGCGCCTCCGACTTGTAGGTCGCCATGTCCACACCGGTGGGGCAGTCTCGCGAGCAGCCCTTGCAGGACAGGCAGAGGTCGAGCGCCTCGCCCACCGCCGGGTCCGACAGACCGTCGACCAGGGAGCCGTCGAGCGCCGCCTGCAGCACGCGCGCGCGGCCACGCGTCGAGTCCTTCTCGTCCCTCGTCGCCAGGTAGGACGGACACATCACCCCACCGGTCCCGGTGTTGTCGGCGATGCACTTGCCCACGCCCGTGCACCGGTGCACCGCGGTGGCCAACGAGCCGCCGTCGTGTGCCAGTGCCAGCAGCGGTCGCACCCGCGCCGCCGGTCGGGCGGCCCGCAACGAGGCATCCACCGGATCCGGGTCCACCAGGACACCGGGATTGAGCAGGTTCGCGGGGTCGCAGATTTCCTTGGCCGCGCGGAACAGGGCCAGCGAGTGCTCGTCATACATCGTCGGCAACAGCTCCGATCGCGCCCGGCCGTCACCGTGCTCCCCCGACAACGAACCACCGTGGATGGCCAGCGCAGCCGCGGCCTCCGTGAGGAAAGCCCGGAAGCGTGCCCCGCCGTCGTCGAACTCGAAGTCGATCCGCACGTGCACGCAGCCGTCCCCGAAGTGACCGTAGGGCACCCCGTCCAGGCCGTGCTCGACGAGCAGCGCGTCAAAGTCGCGCAGCCAGGCACCCAGGCGCTCGGGCGGGACTGCGGCGTCCTCCCAGCCGGAGTATGCCGGGCGGGTCAGGCTCCGGGCCGCCAGACCGGCGCCGTCCTCACGGATCCGCCAGAGCGCGGCCTGCTCGGCGCGATCGGTGACGATGCGAGACTCGAGTGCACCGGCGGCGGCCGCCACACGGATGGCCATCGACGTGGCCTCGGGCACCGAGGTGGCACCGACTTCGACGAAGAGCCATCCGGCACCGCGTGGCAGGTCGGGCACCGCTGCGCCTGCGGCCCGGACCACGTCGACGATCCGGGCGTCGAGTCCCTCGCAGGCGATCAGCGGCCCCGCAGCCAGCACGCCGGGCACGGCATCGGCCGCGTCGATCATCGAGGGATAGCCGAGCGCCACGAGCACGGTCGCAGCAGGGTCCTCGACCAGCTCAACGGTCGCCTCCAGCACTACGGCAAGGGTCCCCTCGGAGCCGACCAGGAACCGGTCGAGGCGCCTGCCGTTCTCCGGAAGCAGGTGCTCGAACGAATAGCCGCTGACCTGACGGGTGAACCGGCCGAACGAGGTGCGCACATGCCCCAGCGAGGCATCGGTCAGCGCGGCCAGCGCGTCCCCGGCCACCGAGCGAGCGCCGGTGGAGAGCTCCTCCCCCGTTCCGAGGACCACGTCCAGGCCGGCCACGTTGTCGGCGGTACGGCCATAGCCCAGTGCCCGCGACCCGCAGGCGTTGTTGCCAATCATCCCGCCGATCGTGCAGCGGGTGTGGGTCGACGGATCCGGTCCGAACCGCAGTCCGGAGCCGGCCAGCTCGCGCTGCAGCACGGCATGCACCACGCCCGGCTGGACCACCGCGGTCCTGGCCTCCGCATCGACCGACAGCACCCGGTTGAGGTGTCGTGTGGTG
>DATCYH010000458.1:0-11751 GCA_036570405.1 Nocardioides sp. | reverse complement strand
GGCAACGTTAGGACATGCCCTGTGCCGCCGAACCCTCAGCCGGAGCAGGGAGCCTCGATCCAATGGACCAGCAGCCGCACCGCAATGCGTTCCCCGAGGATGCCGTCACCTGGCTCCTCGGTACGTCGCCGCGCACCGTGGCCGTGCTCGGCGACGTCGGCGTCGCCGAGGCCTGCGCCGCCCTGGGCCACGACGTGACCGACGTCGAGGGATCGACCCGGGGCCAGGCGCTGCCCTTCACGGACCGGTCCGTGGACGCGGTGGTGGCCATTCGAACAGTCCCCCGTGACCTCGAGGACGTCGCCAGGGTGTTGCGCCCGGGTGGCCAGCTTGCGCTGGTCCACAACCAGCGGGACCGACGGATCCCGTGGGCACGCAAGCTCGACGACGTCCTCCGGCTGGCGGCACGCGGCGAGGAGTCGGCGGAGCGGATCATCTCCTCGCCCCTGTTCGGCTTCGTCTCCGACGCAGAGTTCCGGCACTGGCAGACGGTGAACAACGAGACCCTGCCCCTGGTCCTGGCCCACGAGCTGACCCAGCTGGACGAGAGCGCCCGCCACCAGCGCCTGGACGCGGCGCTCGAGCTGTACGCCGACTACGGCCGCGGCGCGGACGGGATGCAGCTGCCCTGGCTCAGCCGTTGCCACCGCGCAACGGTCGTGGAGAGCGCATGGGCTCCGCCGCATGCCTATGACGAGCGCCCGACCGATGGCACCCGCCGCGAGGGCGAGACCGACCAGACCATGCCGAGCGGGCCGAGCGGGCCGCCCAAGGACGACTCCGGCTCAGCACCCGCCGCCCCGCAGGACGGCTCCGACTCGGACCTGTTGCTGATCGACTTCCGCTGAGCCGGACAGTCCGATCAGGCCTGCTTCTTGAGGTTCTCGGCCAGCTGGTTCACGGCCTTGGCATATTGCGGCCCGGTCACCTGGATGGACTTGTAGCCCGACCCGGATGAATAGCTCTCGATCGAGATGCGCACGTTGACGACGTAGGCACCCGAGCGGAAGTAGACGTTGCTGTAGTCGCGGTCGCGGTTCAGCATCGCTTGGTCGGCCCTGGTCTTGAGCGGCTTCGCGCCAGCTCCGGTGTAGTAGCCGAAGTGCTTCTTGGCCTCGGCCTCGCTCGCGCCGTGGTTGATGGTGACGCGGAAGCGGATGGTGCCCTCGTCGCCATACTTCTTCTCGAACTTGGTCTTCGTGTAGGTGTCGCTCAGCGCACTGGCCGAGTAGCTCCGCGAGCAGCCGTTGCGCACGCTCTCGATGGCCTCGCGCCGCTGGGCCTTGTAGGCGCCATAGCGCGGCGGCAGGTGGTCCCGGTTGACCTCACCGTTGGGATCCACCCCGAAGGTGGCCTTGAAGGCTGCCTTGTCCAGCACCGCACAGGGTTCGACGATCGGCGTGCTGCCGACCTTCGGCTCTTGGTCATAGGTCGGTGCCGGGGACTGGCTCAGGTTCGGGTCGGCCAGGTTGGTGCGGATCGTCGCGATCGCCACCGCCGCCTTCTCGAGGAAGTCCGCCTCGTCGAGGGCCTTGTCGTTGTCGTAGCTCATCACGACCTTGTTGTTGCCCTCGAGGATGACGAACTTCCGGCTCCCCTCGGAGTAGTCCTCGGCCTCCGGCAGCACCATCGACTTCAGGTCGTCCAGCGTCGAACCACGACCACCGGCCTGGTAGATCGCGAAGTTGTCCTCCAGCTCGGCGAGCAGTCCCGCGGCGGCAGGCTTGTCACTCAGGTCGGCGGCCCGATAGGCCGTCATCATTTTCTCGACGTCGGAGGTCTCGTAGGGGAGCTCCGAGATGAGGTCGCGGACGTCCTCGTAGGGCTCCAACCGCTGCTCAAGTCGGATGCTGAGGTACCACGGCGAGCCGTAGGCGTCGCAGCTCGTGCGTGCCGAACCATAGCCGCGGGTGCGCTCGTCGGGCAGCGACGTGTCGTAGTACTCCTCGTAGACCTGCGACCTCGGCGGCAGGGTGCCGAAGATCTGCTCGATCTTTCCCTGGGGCAGGAGCCGGCAGACGCTGACATAGCGCTCGCCGGCGACCTTGAGTTCCTGCTTGGGGGCAAGCAGGTCCGGGCTGGAGTCCTTGACCTGGGTGAGACCGGTCGCGGGCTTGCCGCTGCCCGCGCCGAGCTTGGGCTCCTCTGGGTCGCCCTTGGTCAGCCCGATCACACCGATCACCGCAGCAGCGATGACGGTCAGGGCCACGACCGGGATCAACACGAACTTCACGAAGCGATTCACGACCGTGTCCTGCCCCGAGCAGAACCGGGTCAAACGTCCCCTATCGTGACCAACATGGCGTTCGGATGGCGACGTACCCACCTCGGCACGGAGGCAGACCGTGCCACCTTCCGGACCCTGCACACGGCATCGCTCGCCTCGCCCGCCCTGCGCGAGGGCCTGACCACCGCCAGCGCCGAGCGCAGCGTGCGCCACCTGCGCGCCCTGCTCGGCGCTCCGGCACTCGCGGTCACCGACACCGTCGGCCTCCTCGCCTGGGACGGCACTGGCGAGCACCACGCCCACCAGTGCCCTGATGTGATCGCCAGAGCGCTCGAGCACGGGGGCACCCGGGTCGCGGATCACCGCGAGCTGCCCTGCGACCAGCCCGGGTGCCAGATCCGATATGCGATCGTCTCGCCCCTGGTCGTCGAGGAGACGATCGTGGGGACGCTGCAGGTGCTCACGGCCAACGCCACCGCCGGGCTGGTCAAGGCAGCCGACGAGGTCGCCACCTGGGTCTCCGGCCAGCTCGAGCTGGCCGAGCTGGACGCGTCGCGCAACCGGTTGATGGAGGCGGAGGTGCGGGCGCTGCGGGCCCAGATCTCCCCGCACTTCATCTACAACTCGCTGGGCGCCATCGCCTCCTTCGTGCGCACCGATCCGGACCGGGCACGCGAGCTGCTGCTCGAGTTCGCCGACTTCACCCGCTACTCCTTCCGCCGGCATGGCGAGTTCACCACCCTGGCCGAGGAGCTCCGCTCGGTCGAGCGCTATCTCCTGCTCGAGCAGGCCCGCTTCGGCGACCGCTTGGCGGTCACGCTGCGGATCGCGCCCGAGGTGCTGCCGGTCGCTGTGCCGTTCCTGTGCATCCAGCCGCTGGTCGAGAACGCCGTACGCCACGGGCTCGCCGACAAGGGCGACGGCCAGATCACGATCATCGCGCGTGATGCGGGCGCCGAGTGCCTGATCACCGTGGAGGACAACGGCGCCGGGGAGGATCCCGAGCGGGTACGTCGTGCCCTGGCCGGGGACGCGGAGCTCGACTCGGTCGGCCTGGGCAACGTAGACGTGCGGTTGCGTGACACCTTCGGCGACGACTATGGCCTGGTGGTCGAGACCGCTCCGGGCGCTGGAACGAAGGTCTTCGTCCGGGTGCCGAAGTTCGCCCCCGGGGTGCAGACATGATGGGAGTGCGGGCATGCCACTGAAGGTCCTGGTCATCGACGACGAACGGCCCGCGCTCGACGAGCTCGCCTGGTTGCTCGGGCGCCAGCCCGACATCGGCGAGATCCTCGCCGTCGACTCCGCCACCGATGCCCTGCGCCTGCTCCAGGGCACCAGGGTCGACGCGGTCTTCCTCGACATCCAGATGCCCGGCCTGACCGGGCTCGAGCTGGGCCAGGTGCTGTCCCGGTTCCGGTCCCCGCCGCCGATCGTCTTCGTGACCGCGCACGAGCAGCACGCCGTCGAGGCCTTCGAGCTGCGCGCGGTCGACTATGTGCTCAAGCCGGTACGCGAGGAACGCCTCGCCGAAGCCGTGCGCCGTGTGGTTTCGGGCATCACTTCGCCGCAGGCCGGCGAGGACGAGCAGATCGCCGTCGAGCGCGGCGGGGTCACCCGCTTCATCAGCCGGTCCGCGATCACCCACGTCGAGGCGCAGGGCGACTATGCCCGCCTGCACACCGAGAGCGACTCGCACCTGGTCCGCACTCCCCTCACGGTCCTGGAGGAGCAGTGGGGCCCGGCCGGGTTCGTCCGGATCCACCGCTCGCTGCTGGTTGCGCTGCCCCACATCAGCGAGGTGCGCATGGAGGGCGGTCGCTGCACGGTCCGGGTGGGTCCGCCGGGCCGGTCGGTGGACCTGGGCGTGAGCCGCCGACACACCCCCGCGCTGCGCGAGTTGCTGGGCAGGAGCCGACCGTGACCACCAACCCGCCGGAACGGATCCGCGTCACCGGGCCCCCACGGCGTACGACCAGGCACCGCGCACGCGCCCGCGACATCGACGACCAGACGATGCTGGGCACGGTGCTGATGGTCTCGTTGCTGCGCACCCAGCTGCGCCTGGCCCTGATGACGCTGACGCCGTTGGTGTTGATCGCGGTGGGGCTGCCGCTGGCCTTCCACCTGGTGCCGTCGTTCTCGGACGTGACCGTGCTCGGGATGCCGATCGCGTGGCTGTTGCTGGGGATCCTGATCTATCCGCTGCTGTTCGGCCTGGGCTGGAACCATGTCCGACTCGCCGAGCGCCACGAGCAGGACTTCGCCGAGCTGGTCGAGACGGTCGAGTCACCCCTGGCATCGCCGACGGAGTCGCGGTGACCTCGCAGGCGCTCAGCGTCACAGCGGTCGTGCTCGTGGCCCTGACCACCCTCGCGATCGGCACGTGGGGGCTGCGGTTCTCGCGGACGACGAGCGACTTCTTCGTCGCCTCACGCACGGTGCGCCCGGGCCTGAACGCGTCGGCGATCGGCGGTGAATACCTCTCCGCAGCCTCGTTCCTGGGCATTGCTGGCCTGGTGCTGGTCTTCGGGGCCGACATGCTCTGGTATCCCGTCGGCTGGACCGCGGGCTACCTGGTGCTCCTCGTCTTCGTCGCCGCTCCCCTGCGCCGCTCCGGCGCCTACACGCTGCCCGACTTCGCCGAGGCCCGTCTGGCCTCCACCCAGGTCCGGTCACTCTGCTCGCTGCTGGTGGTCGCGATCGGCTGGCTCTATCTCGTGCCGCAGTTCCAGGGTGCGGGCATCACGCTCTCCTCGACCACCGGCGCGCCGTCGTGGCTGGGGGCCGTCGTGGTTGCCGCCGTGGTTCTGGTCAACGTGCTCTCCGGCGGCATGCGGTCGATCACCTTCGTCCAGGCCTTCCAGTACTGGCTGAAGCTGACCGCGCTGCTGGTCCCCGCGATCGTGCTGGTCGGTGTCTGGCTCGACGACGGACGCCCCGGCCCCGCGGTGACCGACGCAGCCTGGTCCCTGCCGCTCGGTGAGGGCGGCGGTCAGGGGCTCTATCTCACGTGGTCGCTGATCATCGCGACCTTCCTCGGCACGATGGGACTGCCACACGTGGTGGTCCGCTACTACACCAACCCGGACGGGCGAGCTGCGCGCCGTACGACGGTCGCGGTGCTCGGACTGCTCGGCCTCTTCTACCTGCTGCCGCCGATCTATGCCGCCCTGGGCCGGGTCTACTCCGACGGCACCGCCTCCGACGTGCTGGTGCTCGAGCTGCCCCAGCTGATGCTCCCCGGCATCGGCGGTGAGCTGCTCTCGGCGCTGGTGACAGCGGGTGCCTTCGCAGCCTTCCTCTCCACCTCCTCGGGACTCTCGGTCGCAGTCGCCGGTGTGGTCACCCAGGACGTCTTTCGCGGCACCCGCATCACGGGCGTGCGTGCGTTCCGGGTGGCCGGGGCGATTGCGGTGATCACGCCCTGCACCGCCGCCGTGCTGGCTCCCGACCTGGGCATCGCCAAGGCTGTCGGGCTGGCCTTCGCCGTCGCGGCCTCGACGTTCTGCCCTCTGCTGGTGCTCGGCATCTGGTGGCGTGGCCTGACCGACATCGGCGCGATCGCCGGCCTGCTCACCGGCTTCGTCGCCTCGGGCATCGGGGTGACCTATTCACTCAGCAGCTGGACGACCTCAGGCTGGGTCGACGTACTCCTCTCCCAGCCAGCGGCGTGGGCGGTGCCACTGGCCTTCACCACGATGTACGCCGTCTCCAAGGCCACCGCGTCCCGGGTTCCGGTGCACGTGCGCCGGTTCATGGTGCGGCTGCACACTCCCGAGGCGGTTGCGCTCGACCGAGGCTGAACCGTTCGTCGTCCCCCATCGACCGTTCACCGATTCGCGAACGCCATTCGGCGCGCAGGCCCCGCGCACCCCTGATGGAGCGACCCCCGCCACTTCTAGCGTGATGGGGGTCACAACTTCGAGAAGGGACCCCCGCCGTGCCCCCGAACGCACACGAGCAAGCCGATCGGCACCATCCGATCTATGACGAGCTGCACGCGACACCCGAGTTCACCGAGCTGCGCCGCGCCTATCGCGGGTTCGTGTTCCCCGCGACCATCGCCTTCCTGGTCTGGTACCTGCTCTACGTCATCCTCTCGATGTGGGCCTCCGACCTGATGGGCCAGAAGGTCATCGGCAACATCAACGTGGCGCTGGTCTTCGGGCTGCTCCAGTTCCTGACCACCTTCCTGCTGGCGTGGTGGTACTCCTCCTACAGCACCAAGAAGCTGGACCCGCTGGCCCGCAAGCTCAACGACGACTTCAACGCGCACATGGACGGTCCTGCCTCCGGTGCCGCCGGAACGGAGGCCTGACATGGATGGCGACCAGCTCCTCACCTCGGGCCTCTTCCTCTCGGTAGTGGCCCTGACCGTCTACATCACCTTCCGCGCCAGCCGGGGCAGCAGCGGCACCACCGACTTCTATGCCGGCGGACGCGGGTTCTCCGGCTTCCAGAACGGTCTGGCGATCGGCGGCGACTACATGTCGGCGGCGTCGTTCCTCGGCATCTCGGGTGCGATCGCACTCTCCGGGTATGACGGCTTCCTCTACTCGATCGGCTTCCTCGTCGCCTGGCTGGTGGCGCTCCTGCTCGTCGCAGAAGTGCTGCGCAACTCCGGGCGCTACACGATGGCCGACCAGCTCGCCTACCGGATGAAGCAGCGCCCGGTCCGCACCGCGGCCGCCACCTCGACCGTGGTCGTGTCGATCTTCTACCTGCTCGCGCAGATGGTCGGCGCCGGCGCACTGGTCACCCTGCTGCTGGGCGTCGAGTCCGACTGGCTCAAGAACCTGACCATCTTCTTCGTCGGTGGCCTGATGATCTTCTACGTCACCGTCGGTGGGATGAAGGGCACAACTTGGGTGCAGATCATCAAGGCCGTGCTGCTGATGATCGGCTCCCTGCTGATCGTCGTACTCGTCCTGGCGCACTTCGGGTTCAACCTCTCCGAGCTGCTCGGCACCGCCGCCTCCAACACCGGCCAGGGCAACGCGTTCCTCGAGCCGGGTCTGAAATATGGCACCGACACGACCTCCAAGCTCGACTTCGTCTCGCTCGGGATCGCCTTGGTGCTCGGCACCGCAGGCCTGCCGCACATCTTGATCCGCTTCTACACGGTGCCGACCTCGCGCGACGCCCGGAAGTCGGTGCTGTGGGCGATCGGCCTGATCGGCGCGTTCTACCTGATGACCCTGGTCCTCGGCTTCGGCGCTGCGGCGATGCTCGACACCGAGGCCTACGCCAAGGTCAAGGAGTCCAGCGGAAACCTGGCCTCCCCGCTGCTCGCCGAAGAGGTCGGCGGAGGCGCTGGCACGACCGGCGGCGCGATCCTGCTGGCCCTGATCGCCGCGGTGGCCTTCGCCACGATCCTGGCAGTGGTTGCCGGCCTGACGCTGACCTCGTCGGCCAGCGTCGCCCACGACCTCTACAACAGCGTGGGCAAGAAGGGGAAGGCGACCGAGAAGGAGGAGCTGAAGGTGGCTCGCATCGCGGCGGGCTGCATCGGCCTGGTGGCGATCATCCTGGCCATCCCGGCCCAGAACCTGAACATCGCGTTCCTGGTCGCGCTGGCCTTCGCCATCGCTGCCTCGGCCAACCTGCCGGCGATCATCTACAACATGTTCTGGCGCTGCTTCAACACGCGTGGTGCGGTGTGGAGCATCTATGGCGGGCTGATCTCGGCCGTGGGCCTGGTCGTCTTCTCGCCGGTGATGTCCGGCAAGGGCGTCGACGCGGACGGCAACAACCTCTCGCTGCTGCCGACCAGCATCGACATCTCCTGGTTCCCCCTGGAGAACCCGGGCATCGTGTCGATCCCGCTGGGCTTCCTGCTCGGCTTCATCGGCTCGATCACCTCGAAGGAGAACTCCGCAGCGGAGCGCTACACCGAGCTCGAGGTGCGCGCGCTGTCCGGAGCGGGCGCAGAAAAGGCGATCCAGCACTGATCGTGCTGGATCGCCTCCTCGGACCGCCGGTGGTTCAGACCACCGGCGGTTCGCGCCGGTCGTCCACGACGTGCGTGGTGCGAGAGCGCTGCGCGTTCATGACCAGGGCGAGCACGATGGCGAGCACGCCCAGCACGACCAGGATCCAACCCAGCGTGTCGGAGGCAATCACGTCGTCGACGCTCGCTGGCAGGTCGACCGCCCCCAACCCGAGGATCAGGCCGATGGCAAGCAGCACGATTCCTAGACCGATTCCCATGATGAGCTCCTTGACTGTAGTGAATTGTCCCGTTATCCACAGTCGGTCAACCCAACCCCCAAGTCAACGACCGAAGCGGGTCGCCGCGCCGCGGATGCACCTTTTGCACCGCATCCCCATCGACACATCCACCCTCGTGCCCACCCGCTCTTGGCCCTAGGCTGGCCAGACGCCGGTCGTTCAATGAAACCGAATCAGGAGACACCGTGACTGAGCAGTCCGAGACCCTTTCCAACCTGATGCACGAGGAGCGCCGCTTTGCTCCTCCCGCCGATCTGGCCGCGTCCGCGAACGTGAAGGAGGACGTCTATGCCAGCGCCTCCAACGACTTCGAGGGCTTCTGGGCCGAGCAGGCCGAACGCCTCACCTGGGGGACCAAGTGGGACCGGGTCCTCGACTGGGACAACCCACCCTTCGCCAAGTGGTACACCGGCGGCACCATCAACGCCGCGGTCAACTGCGTGGACCGGCACGTCGATGCCGGCAACGGCGACAAGGGCGCCATCCACTGGGTCGGCGAGCCCGAGGACGACGCCCGCGACATCACCTACTCAGACCTGCGCGACGAGGTCAACAAGGCCACGAACGCACTGATCTCCCTCGGGGTGAAGAAGGGCGACCGGGTGGCGATCTACCTGCCGATGATCCCCGAGTGTGTCGTCACGATGCTCGCCTGCGCCCGCCTCGGCGCCCCGCACACGGTCGTGTTCGGCGGCTTCTCCGCCGACGCCCTGGCCTCCCGGGTCGAGGACTGCGGCGCCAAGGTGATCGTCACCTCCGACGGTGGTTACCGCCGCGGCGCCCCGTCCGCACTCAAGCCGGCCGTGGACGGTGCCGTCGCCAAGCTCGCGGGCGGCGACGCTGCCGTGGAGCACGTCCTGGTGGTACGTCGTACCGGCCAGGAGGTGGACTGGAACGAGTCCGTCGACAAGTGGTGGCACGACGTCGTGGACGGCCAGTCCGTCGAGCACGAGGCCGAGATGCATGACTCGGAGCACCCGCTCTATGTCATGTACACCTCCGGCACGACGGGCAAGCCGAAGGGCATCCTGCACACCACCGCCGGCTACCTGGTGGGCACGGCGTACACCCACTGGGCGGTCTTCGACCTCAAGCCCGAGACGGACGTCTATTGGTGCACCGCCGACGTCGGCTGGGTGACCGGCCACTCCTACATGGTCTACGGTCCGCTCGCGAATGGCGCGACCCAGGTGATGTACGAGGGCACCCCGGACAGCCCGCGCAAGGGCCGCTGGTGGGAGATCGTCGAGAAGTACGGCGTGACGATCTTCTACACCGCCCCCACCGCGATCCGCACCTTCATGAAGCAAGGGCGCGAGATCCCCGACCAGCACGACCTCTCCTCGATCCGGCTGCTCGGCTCGGTCGGTGAGCCGATCAACCCGGAGGCCTACATGTGGTACCGGGAGGTCATCGGTGGCGCCGACGGTCCCGACTCGGGTGTGCCCGTGGTCGACACCTGGTGGCAGACCGAGACCGGACAGATCATGATCTCGCCGCTTCCCGGCGTGACGCACGGCAAGCCCGGCTCGGCGATGAAGGCACTGCCCGGCATCGAGGCCGACGTGGTCAACGACCAGGGCGAGTCGGTGCCCAACGGTTCCGGTGGCTACCTGATCCTGCGCAAGCCGTGGCCGGCGATGCTGCGCACGATCTGGGGCGACGACCAGCGGTTCAAGGACACCTACTGGTCGCGCTGGCCGGACGTCTACTTCGCAGGCGACGGCGCCAAGAAGGACGAGGACGGCGACATCTGGGTGCTCGGCCGGGTCGATGACGTGATGAACGTGTCCGGCCACCGGCTCTCGACCACCGAGATCGAGTCCGCACTGGTCTCGCACCCGAAGGTCGCCGAGGCCGCCGTCGTCGGCGCCACGGATGAGACCACCGGGCAGGCTGTGTGTGCCTTCGTGATCCTGCGGGAGAGCGCGGTCGCCGAGGCGGACGAGGATGGCGAGGGCTCGGACCTGGTCCAGGAGCTGCGCAACCACGTGGCCAAGGAGATCGGCGCGATCGCCAAGCCTCGCCAGATCATGATCGTTCCGGAGCTGCCCAAGACGCGCTCGGGCAAGATCATGCGCCGTCTCCTGCGCGACGTCGCCGAGAACCGCGAGATCGGTGATGTCACCACGCTGGCCGACTCGTCGGTGATGCAGATGATCCAGTCGGGTCTCTCGGGCTCCTCCGACGCCTGACCCTCCCGCCTGGAGCACGTCAACGCCGAGCCGTCAGTTGTTGACGCCCCAAGTCGTCAACAACTGACGGGTCGACGTACAAGCAGCGCGGCCGCCGTTCCCCGAGGGGAGCGGCGGCCGCGGGCTAACGTCGTACGACGTGTGGCGCGTGCGGTCAGCGGGCGCGGCGCGAGAGCCGCTCGATGTCCATGATCACGACCGAGCGCGGCTCGAGGCGAAGCCAGCCGCGCGAGGCGAAGTCGGCGAGGGCCTTGTTGACCGTCTCGCGGGAGGCACCGACCAGCTGCGCCAGTTCTTCCTGGGTGAGGTCGTGGTGGACGTGCACGCCGTCGTCGGCGGTGCGGCCGAAGCGGTCTGCCAGCTCGAGCAGCGCCTTGGCAACACGGCCAGGCACGTCGGAGAAGACCAGGTCGGCGTTGACGTCGTTGGCCTTGCGCAGGCGGCTGGCGATCTGGGAGAGCAGGCCGTGCGCGACCGCCGGACGTCCCTCCAGCCAGCGCAGCAGGTCCTCGTGGGAGAGCGAGGCGAACGCGGCGTCGGTGACGGTGGTGACGGTGGCGGAGCGCGGGCCCGGGTCGAAGAGCGAGAGCTCACCGAACATGGCGCCCGGACCGAGGATGGCCAGGAGGTTCTCGCGACCGTCCGAGGAGGTGCGGCCGAGCTTCACCTTGCCCTCGAGGACGACGTAGAGCTTGTCGCCGGAGTCACCTTCGTGGAAGAGGACCTCGCCCCTGCGCAGTCGGGTCTCACCCATCGACGACCGCAACGCCGTGGCGGCCTCGTCGTCGAGCGCGCTGAAGAGCGGAGCCTGACGCAGCACGTCGTTGTCCACAAGTTCCTCCCAAGTGGTTGAGGTTTGGCCATCAAGCGGGTCCGGGGTTGCCGGGGCGGGCACGATTCTAGCCGTGGTCCACATCACATCATGGACCATCGACGAGCCAAACCGCGAAGCGGGGACCAGATTCGCATCGGTGTCGGTCCGTCCACGTAGGCTGTCGATCGTGTCGACCACTCCTGCAAAGCCCGCGCAATCACACACCGCGCTGGTCCGCAGGGCCCGGAAGGTCAACCGTGTCCTCGGAGAAACCTATCCCG